>NZ_PSUU01000073.1:0-8508 GCF_002932015.1 Rathayibacter sp. AY1H3 | reverse complement strand
GGATCCCTGAACGCAGCCCTCGAGGGAGTCTCGGCCGACGCCATCACCACCGCGACGACCGCGGCCGGGGAGCTGCGGGAGGCGCGGGGCGCGGGGGAGGAGCGAATCCGCTGCCCGGCTCCGGGACGAGCGGCTCGCGGGCCTCGATCACGGCGACGGCCAGCGAAGCGACCGCGGCTCCCGAGGCGAGGGCGCTCCGGAGCTGCTCGACCGCGTCGGTCAGCACCGCCCGCCGGGACGTCGATCCGCGACCGGAGGCGAGGGTCGACGTGGCGAGGCCGAGCACGCGCTCGGCCAGCGCCGTCCGCTGCTCCCCGGCCGCGGTCGTCGCGGTGGTGATGGCGTCGGCCGAGACTCCCTCGAGGGCTGCGTTCAGGGATCCGATCGCCACCAGCAGATCGGTGCGGGCCGCGCCCGCGACGGTGCCGTCGGTCGCGGTGAGGAGCGCGAGCGAGTCGTCCCGCAGCGCGAGGCCGGCCTCGCGCGCGGCGGTGTAGGCCGGAGGCGCGGCGACGTCGATGGACGTCTCGCGGAGAGTCGGGGTCGCCTGCGTGCCCTCCGCGGAGGGCGTGCATCCGGTGAGCGCGCCGGCGGCGACGCGCAGGGCGATCGCGGCCGTGGCGCCCCGGAGGAGCGGGCGCGCACCCCCGCGCCGCTCGGCTCGCCCTCGACTCCGCATCACTGCACCCTAATCGGGGGACGGCCGCCGTGGGCGCCGGTCAGCGGGGCGGTTCGCGCATCCGAGACCCGGGTCGGCCGCACCTCCGGGCCGCACCCACGGCGCTCGACCGGTGGGAAGGGGGCCCGGCGCACACCCGTCGAGGGCGGGGGACGGCGCGCGCGGAACGGCGGGGCGCCCGCCGCCGCGCCGCCTAGCATGGGGCGGGTGACCGACCAGCAGGAGCCTCCCGTCCGCCTCCGCCCCGAGATCCTGGCGCTCCCCGCCTACAAGCAGGGCCGCGCGGCCGCCGCCGACGCCTTCAAGCTCTCCTCCAACGAGAACCCGTTCGACCCGCTGCCCTCCGTGCTCGCGCGGGTCCGCGAGGTGGACGACTTCAACCGGTACCCGGACGCGGCGGCGACCGCCCTGCGCACAGCGCTCGCCGCGGAGTACGGCGTCCCGATCGAGGAGGTGATCGTCGGAGCCGGCTCCGTCGCGGTCATCGCCCAGCTCATCACCGCGGCGGCGGGCCCGGGCGACGAGGTCGTCTACGCCTGGCGCTCGTTCGAGGCCTACCCCTCGCTCGTCACGACCGCGGGCGCCACCAGCGTGCGCGTGCCGCTCCGCGCCGACGACACCCACGACCTCGACGCCATGGCCCAGGCCGTCACCGAGCGCACCCGCCTGCTGATCGTCTGCAGCCCCAACAACCCCACCGGCACCGTCGCCACCGCCGACGACGTCGAGGCGCTCCTCGAGCGCGTCCCGGGAGACGTCCTCGTGCTCCTCGACGAGGCCTACGCAGAGTTCGTCGACGACGAGCGGGCCGTGGACGGCACCCGCCTGCTCGGCCGCTACCCGAACCTCGTGATCGCCCGCACCTTCTCCAAGGCGTACGGCCTGGCCGGCCTCCGCGTCGGCTACGCGATCGGCCACGCGCGGATCCTCGACGCCGCCCGCTCCACCGCCATCCCGCTCTCGGTCACCCGGTTCGCCGAGACAGCGGCGGTCGCCTCCCTCGAGCACCGCGAGGAGCTCCTCGAGCGCGTCCACCGCATCACCCGCCTCCGCGACGACCTCTGGCGGGCGCTGCTCGACCAGGGCTGGACGATCCCGGAGTCGCAGGCGAACTTCCTCTGGTTCGACACCCGCGAGGACACGGCGCGGGCGGCCGAGGTCTTCGAGCGCGCGGGAGTCGTGGTCCGCGCGTTCCCGCCGGAGGGGATCCGCGTCTCCGTCGGCGAGGCGCGCTCTGTCGACAAGCTCCTCAGCGCGGCGGCCGAGATTGTGGCTTCCCTCCCCGAGGGCCACCCCGCGAGACGGATAGGTTAGTCGGGTGGTAGCCACCAGCACGGAGTCGCCGACTGTCCAGTTCCTCTCCGCGGACGGGCGGTTCTCGCCGACCCCCGCGGCCGAGCAGTACGCCTCCTACCTCGACGGGGTGGACGAGGCGCAGCACCGCTCCTTCTACCGCGAGATGGCGGTGGTCCGCCGCTTCGACACCGAGGCCGCGAACCTGCAGCGCCAGGGCCAGCTCGGGCTGTGGGTCCCGAGCCACGGCCAGGAGGCGGCGCAGGTCGGCTCCGCGTTCGCGATGCGCCCGCAGGACCACGTGTTCCCCTCCTACCGCGAGCACGTCGTCGGCAAGATCCGCGGCATCGACCTGCTCGGCGTCCTCGCGCTCCTGCGCGGCACGACGCACGGCGGCTGGGACCCGACCGACCCGACGAACGGGAACTTCCACCTCTACACGCTGGTGCTCGGCTCGCAGGCCCTGCACGCGACCGGCTACGCGATGGGCCTCACCTTCGACGGAGCGACCGGCACGGGCGACCCCGAGAAGGACGCGGCCGTCGTCGTCTACTTCGGCGACGGCGCCTCCAGCCAGGGCGACGTCAGCGAGGCGATGGTCTTCGCCGCGAGCTACCAGGCTCCCGAGGTCTTCTTCCTCCAGAACAACCACTACGCGATCTCTGTCCCCGTGGCCACGCAGTCGCGCAGCCCCCTCTACCTCCGCTCCTCCGGCTTCGGCATCCCCGGCGTGCAGATCGACGGCAACGACGTGCTCGCGAGCTACGCGGTCACCGCCAAGCACCTGCAGGACGCGCGCTCCGGCGGCGGTCCCCAGTTCATCGAGGCGCTGACCTACCGGATCGGCGCGCACACCTCGAGCGACGACCCGACGAAGTACCGCACCGACGACGAGCTCGCCTCGTGGGTCGCGAAGGACCCGATCACCCGCTTCGCCGCGTTCCTGCGGAGCGAGGGCGTGGAGCAGTCCTTCTTCGACGAGGTCGACGAGGAGGCGAAGGACTTCGCGTCCGACATCCGCCGCCGCCTCCTCGCCCTCGAGGTCCCACCCACGCGCGTCATGTTCGACCACGTCTACTCGGAGCCGCACGTGCTCGTCGAGGAGCAGAAGGCGTGGCTGCAGAACTACAAACAATCGTTCCGAGCCGAGTGACGCGGATCGACACCCGCACGACTGCCCCGCAGCCGCCCCTCACCGGGTCGCAGCTCGAGTCCATGTCCATGGCCAAGGCGCTCAACGCCGGCCTCCGCCGCGCGATGACGCAGGACGACCGAGTCCTCCTGATGGGCGAGGACATCGGCCCCCTGGGCGGCGTCTTCCGCATCACCGAGGGCCTGCACGCCGAGTTCGGGGCGAAGCGCGTGCTCGACACGCCGCTCGCCGAGTCCGGCATCGTCGGCACTGCGATCGGGCTCGCGATGCGCGGCTTCCGCCCGGTCTGCGAGATCCAGTTCGACGGGTTCATCTACCCGGCGTTCGACCAGATCACCTCGCAGCTGGCCAAGATGACCAACCGCCACGAGGGTGCGATCACCATGCCCGTCGTCATCCGCGTGCCCTACGGCGGGCACATCGGAGCGGTCGAGCACCACCAGGAGAGCAACGAGGCGTACTTCGCGCACACCGCGGGCCTGCGCGCGGTCAGCCCGTCGACTCCCAACGACGCCTACTGGATGATCCAGGAGGCCATCGCCTCGGACGACCCCGTCATGTTCTTCGAGCCCAAGAGCCGCTACTGGCCCAAGGGCGACGTCGACCTCAGCGGTTCCGCCGCGCCGCTGCACGCCAGCCGCGTCGTCCGCCCGGGCACCGAGGTCACGCTGGTCGGCTGGGGCCCGATGGTCGCCGTCCTCCTCCAGGCCGCCGAGCTCGCCGGCGAGGAGGGCACGAGCGTCGAGGTCGTCGACCTGCGCTCACTCTCCCCGATCGACTGGGAGCCGCTGCTCGCGTCGGTCCGCAGGACCGGTCGGCTCGTCGTCGCGCAGGAGGCGTCCGCGAACGTGAGCCTCGGCTGCGAGATCGCGTCGACCGTCACCGAGCGCGCCTTCTTCTCGCTGGAGGCGCCGGTCCTCCGGGTCGCCGGCTTCGACACCCCCTTCCCGCCCGCCAAGGTCGAGAAGCTCTTCCTCCCCGACGTCGACCGTCTGGCCCTCGTCAACGAGCACGTCGACCACGGTGCCGCTGAACGGCGAGGGGAGCTCGACGAGCGACTTGGCGGTCTCGATCTCGACGAGGACCTGGTTGACGGCCACCTCGTCGCCGACCTTGACCTTCCAGGCCACGATCTCGGCCTCGGTGAGACCCTCGCCGACGTCGGGGAGGAGGAACTGCTCTGTCATCGGGGGGACTCCTGTGGGCTCGTGCGGGCGGATGTCGCGCGCGTCAGTACGCGAGCGAGCGGTCGACGGCCTCGAGCACGCGGTCGACGTCGGGGAGGAAGAGCTTCTCGACCTTGGCGGGCGGGAAGGGGGTGTCGAAGCCGGCGACCCGGAGGACCGGCGCCTCCAGCGAGAAGAAGGCGCGCTCGGTGACGGTCGCCGCGATCTCGGAGCCGAGGCTCACGTTCGCGGAGGCCTGCTGCGCGACGACGCGCCGCCCGGTCCTGCGGACCGACGCGAGCAGCGGCTCCTAGTCGATCGGGGAGAGTGAGCGAAGGTCGACGACCGCGACGCTCGTGCCCTCCTCGCCGGCGAGCTCGGCGGCCTGGAGGAGGACGGCGACCATCGGGCCCCAGCCGACCAGCGTGACCTCGGTGCCCGGGCGGACGACGCGGCTGGCGTGCAGCGGCGCGGCGGAACCGCTGAGGTCGACGTCGCCCTTGGGCCAGTAGCGGCTCTTGGGCTCGAAGAACCTGACGGGGTCGTCCGAGGCGATGGCCTCCTGGATCATCCAGTAGGCGTCGTTGGGAGTCGACGGGCTGACCGCGCGCAGGCCCGCGGTGTGCGCGAAGTACGCCTCGTTGCTCTCCTGGTGGTGCTCGACCGCTCCGATGTGCCCGCCGTAGGGCACGCGGATGACGACGGGCATGGTGATCGCACCCTCGTGGCGGTTGGTCATCTTGGCCAGCTGCGAGGTGATCTGGTCGAACGCCGGGTAGATGAACCCGTCGAACTGGATCTCGCAGACCGGGCGGAAGCCGCGCATCGCGAGCCCGATCGCAGTGCCGACGATGCCGGACTCGGCGAGCGGCGTGTCGAGCACGCGCTTCGCCCCGAACTCGGCGTGCAGGCCCTCGGTGATGCGGAAGACGCCGCCCAGGGGGCCGATGTCCTCGCCCATCAGGAGGACTCGGTCGTCCTGCGTCATCGCGCGGCGGAGGCCGGCGTTGAGCGCCTTGGCCATGGACATGGACTCGAGCTGCGACCCGGTGAGGGGCGGCTGCGCGGCCGTCGTGCTGGTGTCGATCGTCATCACTCGCCTCCGAACGATTCTTCGTAGCGCTGCAGCCACGCCTTCTGCTCCTCGACGAGCACGTGCGGCTCCGAGTAGACGTGGTCGAACATGACGCCCGTGGGTGGGACCTCGAGGGCGAGGAGGCGGCGGCGGATGTCGGACGCGAAGTCCTTCGCCTCCTCGTCGACCTCGTCGAAGAAGGACTGCTCCACGCCCTCGCTCCGCAGGAACGCGGCGAAGCGGGTGATCGGGTCCTTCGCGACCCACGAGGCGAGCTCGTCGTCGGTGCGGTACTTCGTCGGGTCGTCGCTCGAGGTGTGCGCGCCGATCCGGTAGGTCAGCGCCTCGATGAACTGGGGACCGCCGCCGGAGCGCGCGTCCTGCAGGTGCTTGGCGGTGACCGCGTAGCTCGCGAGCACGTCGTTGCCGTCGATCTGCACGCTGGGGATGCCGAAGCCGGAGGAGCGGAGGTAGAGGGGGCTGCGCGACTGCGTGGCCACGGGGACAGAGATCGCGTAGTGGTTGTTCTGGAGGAAGAAGACCTCGGGAGCCTGGTAGCTCGCGGCGAAGACCATCGCCTCGCTGACGTCGCCCTGGCTGGAGGCGCCGTCGCCGAAGTAGACGACGACGGCCGCGTCCTTCTCGGGGTCGCCCGTGCCGGTCGCTCCGTCGAAGGTGAGGCCCATCGCGTAGCCGGTCGCGTGCAGGGCCTGCGAGCCGAGCACCAGCGTGTAGAGGTGGAAGTTCCCGTTCGTCGGGTCGGTCGGGTCCCAGCCGCCGTGCGTCGTGCCGCGCAGGAGCGCGAGGACGCCGAGCAGGTCGATGCCGCGGATCTTGCCGACGACGTGCTCGCGGTAGGAGGGGAACACGTGGTCCTGCGGGCGCATCGCGAACGCGGAGCCGACCTGCGCCGCCTCCTGGCCGTGGCTCGGGACCCACAGCCCGAGCTGGCCCTGGCGCTGCAGGTTCGCGGCCTCGGTGTCGAAGCGGCGGACCACCGCCATCTCGCGGTAGAAGGAGCGGTGCTGCGCCTCGTCCACCCCGTCGAGGTAGGAGGCGTACTGCTCGGCCGCGGGGGTCGGCGAGAACCGCCCGTCCGCGGAGAGGAACTGGACAGTCGGCGACTCCGTGCTGGTGGCTACCACCCGACTAACCTATCCGTCTCGCGGGGTGGCCCTCGGGGAGGGAAGCCACAATCTCGGCCGCCGCGCTGAGGAGCTTGTCGACAGAGCGCGCCTCGCCGACGGAGACGCGGATCCCCTCCGGCGGGAACGCGCGGACCACGACTCCCGCGCGCTCGAAGACCTCGGCCGCCCGCGCCGTGTCCTCGCGGGTGTCGAACCAGAGGAAGTTCGCCTGCGACTCCGGGATCGTCCAGCCCTGGTCGAGCAGCGCCCGCCAGAGGTCGTCGCGGAGGCGGGTGATGCGGTGGACGCGCTCGAGGAGCTCCTCGCGGTGCTCGAGGGAGGCGACCGCCGCTGTCTCGGCGAACCGGGTGACCGAGAGCGGGATGGCGGTGGAGCGGGCGGCGTCGAGGATCCGCGCGTGGCCGATCGCGTAGCCGACGCGGAGGCCGGCCAGGCCGTACGCCTTGGAGAAGGTGCGGGCGATCACGAGGTTCGGGTAGCGGCCGAGCAGGCGGGTGCCGTCCACGGCCCGCTCGTCGTCGACGAACTCTGCGTAGGCCTCGTCGAGGAGCACGAGGACGTCTCCCGGGACGCGCTCGAGGAGCGCCTCGACGTCGTCGGCGGTGGCGACGGTGCCGGTGGGGTTGTTGGGGCTGCAGACGATCAGCAGGCGGGTGCGCTCGGTGACGGCCTGGGCCATGGCGTCGAGGTCGTGGGTGTCGTCGGCGCGGAGCGGCACGCGCACGCTGGTGGCGCCCGCGGTCGTGACGAGCGAGGGGTAGGCCTCGAACGAGCGCCAGGCGTAGACGACCTCGTCGCCCGGGCCCGCCGCCGCGGTGATGAGCTGGGCGATGACCGCGACGGAGCCGGCTCCGACGATCACCTCCTCGATCGGGACGCCGTACTCCGCGGCGAGCGCTGTGCGCAGGGCGGTCGCCGCCGCGTCCGGGTACCGGTTGAAGTCGTCCACCTCGCGGACCCGCGCGAGCACGGAGGGCAGCGGGTCGAACGGGTTCTCGTTGGAGGAGAGCTTGAAGGCGTCGGCGGCGGCCGCGCGGCCCTGCTTGTAGGCGGGGAGCGCCAGGATCTCGGGGCGGAGGCGGACGGGAGGCTCCTGCTGGTCGGTCACCCGCCCCATGCTAGGCGGCGCGGCGGCGGGCGCCCCGCCGTTCCGCGCGCGCCGTCCCCCGCCCTCGACGGGTGTGCGCCGGGCCCCCTTCCCACCGGTCGAGCGCCGTGGGTGCGGCCCGGAGGTGCGGCCGACCCGGGTCTCGGATGCGCGAACCGCCCCGCTGACCGGCGCCCACGGCGGCCGTCCCCCGATTAGGGTGCAGTGATGCGGAGTCGAGGGCGAGCCGAGCGGCGCGGGGGTGCGCGCCCGCTCCTCCGGGGCGCCACGGCCGCGATCGCCCTGCTCGTCGCCGCCGGCGCGCTCACCGGATGCACGCCCTCCGCGGAGGGCACGCAGGCGACCCCGACTCTCCGCGAGACGTCCATCGACGTCGCCGCGCCTCCGGCCTACACCGCCGCGCGCGAGGCCGGCCTCGCGCTGCGGGACGACTCGCTCGCGCTCCTCACCGCGACCGACGGCACCGTCGCGGGCGCGGCCCGCACCGATCTGCTGGTGGCGATCGGATCCCTGAACGCAGCCCTCGAGGGAGTCTCGGCCGACGCCATCACCACCGCGACGACCGCGGCCGGGGAGCAGCGGACGGCGCTGGCCGAGCGCGTGCTCGGCCTCGCCACGTCGACCCTCGCCTCCGGTCGCGGATCGACGTCCCGGCGGGCGGTGCTGACCGACGCGGTCGAGCAGCTCCGGAGCGCCCTCGCCTCGGGAGCCGCGGTCGCTTCGCTGGCCGTCGCCGTGATCGAGGCCCGCGAGCCGCTCGTCCCGGAGCCGGGCAGCGGATTCGCTCCTCCCCCGCGCCCCGCGCCTCCCGCAGCTCCCCGGCCGCGGTCGTCGCGGTGGTGATGGCGTCGGCCGAGACTCCCTCGAGGGCTGCGTTCAGGGATCC
>NZ_PSUU01000072.1:0-9269 GCF_002932015.1 Rathayibacter sp. AY1H3 | reverse complement strand
CTGCACGGAGTGGGCCAGGGCGACCAGGATGATCGCGATGCCCTTCGCCGTGTCCACCCAGGTGATGCGTCGCTCGAGTCATGGCTCGATCCTCGGGCATCGGCGGGGGCGCGTCGTCCACGAGGCGGCCGGCCGAGGACCCGCGCACCCGGTGGCCGTCTCTCCGTCACCGGATCGCCGTGATCGAATATGCGCAGAACATCACAGAGGATGCACAGCCGTGCGACACTTGCACATCGCCATCGCCATCGTCGCCGCCGGCCGACTTCCGATGGACGATCACGACGAGGACTCATGGCACGCGCACGCATCACCTGGGTGGACACGGCGAAGGGCATCGCGATCATCCTGGTCGCCCTGGCCCACTCCGTGCAGTGGACCACGACGGCCGGGATCGCCCCCGACTCGTGGAACGAGATCAACCTCCTCCTCATCACCTTCCGGATGCCGCTGTTCTTCCTCGCCTCGGGGCTGTTCGCCGGCTCCGTGCTCACCCGGTCGTGGCCGGAGCTCTGGCGTTCGCGGCTGAGCCTGCTGGTCTGGGCCTTCCTGCTCTGGTCCGTGGTGCGGTTCCTCTTCTTCCTGGTGGTGCCCAACCCGGGCGGCACCGACGAGTCCGACCCGCTCGCGCTGCTCCTCCAGCCGGTGATGCCGCACAACGGGCTCTGGTTCCTCTACGCGCTCACGATCTTCTTCGTGGCCGCCAAGCTCGCGCAGGGCCGGATCGACTGGCGGGTGCAGATCGGCATCGCGACCGCGATCGCCGTGGTCTGGTACGCCGTCCGCTCCAGCACCTCCGAGGGCACCGGGAACATCGCCTGGGACGGCATGGCCCGCTACCTGATGTTCTTCCTGCTCGGCCTCTACCTGCGGAACGCGGTGATCGCGTTCGTGGAGCGCCGCGGGATCCTCAGCGGAGTCGGCTTCGGCGTGCTGTTCCTCGTGCTCGCCGGCGTGATCCTCGCCGTCCGCGCCCGCTTCCCGCTGCTGACGATCGGGCTGGTCCTGGTGAGCGTGCTGGCGGTCCTCGCCGGGCTCGTGGTCGCCCGCTTCCTCTCGAACCGGCGCGGCGCGGGCTGGATCACCTTCATCGGCCGCAACACGCTCCCGGTGTACGTGGTGCACGTCCTCTTCGTCTCGCTCGCCACGAGCACCCTGCTGCTCTTCGACGGCGAGCGCTGGCTCGACGTCATCGGACCGGTCGTGCCGCTCCTGGTCTGCGGGATCGGCGTCGCGGCGGCGCTGGGCTACTGGCGCCTCACCCGCGACCTGCCCGTGCTGAAGTACGGCTTCCAGGCGCCCGCCTGGTTCTCCGGCTCCCGCTCGCGCGTCGACGCCGGCTGACCGCGGGGCGCCCGCCGACGGCACATCGGCATCGGCTCCGGGAGTCTCTTCACCGGGCGAGTCCGTCGATGGCGTCGCGCAGTGAACGGATTCCCAGAGCCGATCTCGCGGATGTGCGCCTGGGAATCCGCTGAAGGTCCGTGAGAGGAAGTCTCAGCGCTCCGTCGCCCGCCTGATCGCTCGGCGTCGAGAGGCCGGCGGCGGCTGGTCCGACGGAGGCGAGCCCCGCTCGGCAGTCGCCGCGCGGTGGACTCCCTCGACGTCGAGAGGGACTGTCTCGATGTCGAGCGACCGGTCGGCGGGAGCGCTCGGAGGGGCGTCCGGGGCCACCCCGGAAAGGGTGCCGCCAGGAGCTCGCGGAAGGCCGCACATCCGCCCCAGTACTGGGATCGGAGGCCGTCGGACCCCTTCCGCCGACCTACTCTCGGAGCTGTGAACGAACTCCTGGACCCGCTCCTGCTGTCGAGATGGCAGTTCGGTCTGACGACGATCTACCACTTCCTGTTCGTGCCGCTCACGATCGGCATGGCGCTCACCGTCGCGATCTTCCAGACCTGCTGGGTGCGCACCGGGAAGGTGCACTACCTGCAGCTGACGAAGTTCTTCGGGAAGCTCTTCCTGATCAACTTCGCGATGGGCGTCGTGACCGGGATCGTCCAGGAGTTCCAGTTCGGGATGAACTGGAGCGACTACTCCCGCTTCGTCGGCGACGTCTTCGGGGCCCCGCTGGCGTTCGAGGGCCTGCTCGCCTTCTTCCTCGAGGCGACCTTCATCGGCCTCTGGATCTTCGGCTGGGACAAGCTGCCCGAGAAGCTGCACCTGGCCACCATCTGGCTGACCACGCTCGGCACCACGCTCTCGGCCTACTTCATCATCGCCGCGAACGCGTTCATGCAGAACCCGGTCGGCTTCCGCATCAACGAGACCAAGGGCCGCGCGGAGCTCACCGACATCTGGGCGCTCCTCACCAACAAGGTCGCTCTCGCCGCGTTCCCGCACACGATCTTCGCCTGCTTCATGGTCTCGGCCGCCGTCATCATCAGCGTCGCGGCCTACCACCTCTCGCGGAACCAGCACCTCGAGACCATGCGCCCCGCGCTGAGGTTCGGCGCCTGGATGATGCTCGTCAGCGGCGGCCTGACCCTGTTCACCGGCGACTCGCTCGGCCTCGCGATGGTCGACACGCAGCCGATGAAGATGGCGGCCGCGGAGGCGCTCTACAGGACCTCCACGGGCGTCGACGCCTCCTTCTCCGTCTTCACCTGGGGCACGCCGGACGGCTCGAGCGAGCTGTTCTCGATCCGCATCCCCTACCTGCTCTCCTTCCTCTCGACGCACACCTTCACCGGCACGGTCGAAGGCATCAACGACCTCCAGGCGCAGTACACCCAGGTCTACGGACCCGGCGACTACACGCCGATCATCTGGGTCACCTACTGGTCGTTCCGCTGGATGATGGCCCTCGGCGTCCTGGCCATCGGCATCGCCGCGGCCGGCCTCTGGTTCACCCGGAAGGGCCGCGAGCCGAAGCAGTGGATGTGGAAGGTCGCGATCTGGGCCGCCCCGCTGCCGCTGATGGCGATGATCGTGGGCTGGGTCTTCACCGAGATGGGCCGCCAGCCGTGGCTCGTGTTCGGACTGCTGAAGACCGCCGACGGAGTCTCGCCCGGAGTGAGCGGCCTCGAGGTCCTGATCTCGCTGCTCGCCTTCACCGCGATCTACGGCACGCTCGCCGTGGTCGAGTTCCGCCTGATCAAGCGGGCCGCGCAGGCCGGCCCCGACGACGCTCCCGAGGTCGACGAGGAGAGCGGTCGCCCGCAGCTCGTCGGCACCGTCTACTAGGAGGCACCCCTCATGGATCTCGCCGTTCTCTGGTTCTGGATCGTCGCGTTCTTCTTCATCGGCTACTTCGTCCTCGACGGGTTCGACTTCGGCGTCGGCATGTCGCTCCCGTTCCTCGGGCGCGACGACACCGACCGCCGCGTGCTGATCAACACGATCGGCCCGGTGTGGGACCTGAACGAGACGTGGGTGATCGTCGCCGGCGCCGCCCTGTTCGCCGCGTTCCCGGAGTGGTACGCCACGCTCTTCAGCGGGTTCTACCTGCCGCTTCTGCTCATCCTGCTCGCGCTGATCGCCCGCGGCGTCTCGTTCGAGTACCGGCACCAGCGTCCGGAGGCGCAGTGGAAGCGGCGCTTCGACACGATGATCGTCGTCGGCTCCGCGGTGCCCGCCTTCCTCTGGGGCGTGGCCTTCGCGAACATCGTGCAGGGCGTCCCGATGGACGCCGACCACAACTTCACCGGCACCGTCCTGGACCTGCTGAACCCCTACGCGCTCCTGGGCGGAGCGACGACCCTCCTGCTCTTCTTCACGCACGGAGTCGTCTTCGTCGCCCTGAAGACGGAGGGGGAGATCCGCGAGCGTGCGCGCCGCCTGGCGACCCGCGCGGGGCTGCTCACCGTGGTCGTCGCCGCGGTCTTCCTGGCCTGGACCAACCTCGGCCAGGGGAGCACCGCCTCCTGGGCGCTCTCGGCGGGCGCGGCCGCGACCCTCGTCGGCGGCTGGCTCGCGATCACGCGAGGCCGGGAGGGACGCGCCTTCGCGCTGCTGGCCGGCACCATCGCGCTCGCCGTGCTCGCCCTCTTCGCGACGCTGTTCCCCGCGGTGATGCCGGCCTCGAACGTCCCCGCCTACGGGCTGACGATCGAGAACGCCTCCAGCACGCCCTATACGCTGGCGGTCATGAGTTGGACCGCCCTGGTGTTCGTGCCGCTCATCGTCGGCTACCAGGCCTGGACCTACTGGATCTTCCGCAAGCGCATCAGCCGCGCGCACATCCCGGTCGACGCCCACTGACGTGAAGCCCCTCGATCCGCGCCTGCTCCGCTACGCCCGGGCGGCCCGCGTGTTCCTCCTGCTCGGCGGGGTGCTCGCGCTGGCGAGGACCCTGGCGATCGTCGCCTTCGCGTGGCTCGTGGCGCAGCTGGTGGCCGGTGCGGTCGACGGGAGGAGCGCCGACGATCTCGCGCCGCTGCTGGCCGCCCTGCTCGCGGTCGTCGCGGCGCGGGCGGCTCTCGCCTGGGCGACCGAGGTGAACGCGGTGCGCGGAGGAGCAGGAGCGAAGGCGCAGCTGCGGCAGGCGGTCCTCGCCGCACTGGTCGAGCTCGGCCCGGCGGGCCGCTCCGATGGGGGCTCGGGCGGGGTCGTCGCGCTGCTGGGCGGCGGACTGGACTCCCTCGACGGCTACTTCGCCCGCTACCTCCCGCAGCTGATCGCCACCGCGGTGGCGACGCCGCTCCTGACGCTCGTGGTCTTCCTCGCCGATCCGCTCAGCGCGGTGTTCCTGGTGGTGACCCTGCCGCTCATCCCGGTGTTCATGGTGCTGATCGGCTGGGCGACCCAGGCCGTGCAGGCGCGGCAGTGGGAGCGGCTGCAGGCGCTCGCGTCCGGCTTCGTCGACACCGTCGGCGGCCTCGCAACACTCAAGATCTTCGGGCGGGCCGAGCGGCAGGCGACGCGGATCCGCGCGCTGACCGAGGACTACCGCGTGCACACGATGAAGGTGCTGCGGGTGACCTTCGTCAGCGGCTTCGTGCTGGAGCTCGCCGGCTCGCTCTCGGTCGCGCTGGTCGCCGTCTCGATCGGGCTGCGGCTCGTCGACGGCTCGCTGGGGCTGGCCGTCGGGCTGTTCGTCCTGGTGCTGGCGCCGGACGTGTTCCTGCCGGTGCGCCAGGTCGGTGCCGAGTTCCATGCGGCGGCGGACGGGGTGCAGGCGGCGGACCGCGCCTTCGCCGTCCTCGAGCGCGCGGCGGCCCTGCCCGCTCGCGGGAAGGCCTCGGCGGCGACGGGGGCGCTCGAGCTGCGGGGTCTCGCGGTCGACGACGGACGCGGGCGGACGCTCGCTCCTGTCGACGCGGTGCTCCCCGTCGGGTCGATCACCGTGGTGACCGGGCCCAGCGGGTCCGGGAAGTCGACGCTGATCGCCGCGCTCGCGGGCTTCGTGCCCTTCTCGGGCACGCTGCTGCTCGGCGGGTCGCCGGTCGCGGATCTGCGGTCGACGCTCGCCTGGGCGGGCCAGCGGCCCGACCTTCTCCCGGGGAGCGTCGCCTCCGCCGTCGGGCTCGGAGCACTCTCGCCGGACCCCGAGCGCGTGCGGCGGGCCCTGGCGATCGCCGCCGTCGACGTGGACCCCGAGCGCCGGCTCGACGCCGAGGGGACGGGCCTCTCGGGCGGGCAGAGCGCCCGTGTCGCCGTCGCCCGCGCTGTGCACCGCCTGCTCGAGCGCGGGTGCGCGGTGCTGGCCCTGGACGAGCCGACCGCCGCCCTCGACGACGAGTCCGAGCGGGCGCTGCTCGCCGGACTCAGGTCGCTGGCGGAGAGCGGGACGATCGTCGTCGTCGCCAGCCACCGGCCCGCGACCGTCGCGGCGGCCGACGCCGTGATCGCCTTGGCGCCGGCGGAGGCGGTCGCGAGGTGAACCGCTCCGACGTCCTCCGCGCCGCGATGCCCGGGCCGCGCCGCTTCCTGCCGGGTCTGTCCT
This sequence comes from Rathayibacter sp. AY1H3, assembly GCF_002932015.1. Taxonomy (NCBI): domain Bacteria; kingdom Bacillati; phylum Actinomycetota; class Actinomycetes; order Micrococcales; family Microbacteriaceae; genus Rathayibacter; species Rathayibacter sp. AY1H3. The sequence goes on along the minus strand of NZ_PSUU01000072.1, from coordinate 3,382 downwards.
TCGGGCTGCTCTCCTCCTCCGCCGTCGTGGCGCTGCTGGCCTGCTCCGCCTGGCTGATCGTCCGCGCGGCCGAGCAGCCGCCGATCCTGTTCCTCTCCATGGCCGTCGTGGGCGTGCGGGCCTTCGCGCTGGCGCGGGCCTTCTTCCGCTACCTCGAGCGGCTGACCGGCCACGACGCCGCCTTCCGCGCGCTCGCGGAGCTCCGGGCGGGCGTCTACGAGCGCCTGGTGCCGGTCGCGCCGGACGGGCTGGGCCGCGTTCGCCGTGGCGACCTGGTCTCCCGGGTGGTGGCGGACGTCGACGCCCAGCAGGACGTGCCGCTGCGCGTCGTGCAGCCGCTGGTCGTCGCGGCGCTGGTCGCTGCGGTCTCGGTGGTCGGCGTCTGGCTGCTGCTGCCGGCGATGGGCGCCGTGCTGCTGGCGCTGCTGGTCCTCGCCTTCGCCGGTGGGGCCCTGGGCGCCGGCCGGCTCTCCGCGCAGGCGGATCGCGAGCTGGCGCCGCTGCGCGGGGAGCTCGCCGAGCGCCTCAACCTGCTGGTCACCCGCCTCGACGTGCTCATCGCCTTCGATGCGGCGGGTGACGCTCTGGCGGACGTGGCACGCGCGGAGGAGTCGCTCGCCCGGGCGGCGCGTCGGCGGGCGGCCTCCGCCGGACTGGCCGCGGCCGTCCTCGCCCTCTGCTCGGGCGGTGCGGTCTGGGCGGGCCTCGCGCTCGGGATCCCGGCGATCGGCGACCTCGGCGGTCCGGCGCTGGGAGTCGTCGCGCTCGTGCCGCTCGCGGTCTTCGAGGTCGCCGCCGCCGCGCCGCTCGCCGTGCAGGCGGCGCGCACCGCGCTCTCGAGCGCTCAGCGCCTGGCCGATCTGGACGCCGAGGCGGCGTCGCCGGCGCTCGCGACCGACGCGGACGTGGACCCGGATGCCCCGGCTCCCCGGGGCGCCGGCATCGTCCTGCGCGACCTGTCGGTGAGCTGGCCCGGCGCGCACACGCCCGCGCTGCGGGGCGTCTCGCTCGACCTGCCGGAGGGTGCGCGCGTCCTCGTCACCGGCGGCAGCGGGTCCGGGAAGACCACGCTCGCGCACGCTCTGGTGCGCTTCCTCGACCACTCCGGCAGCTACCTCCTGGGCGGAGTCGAGGCGCGCACGCTGCCGCAGGCGGAGGTGCGGAAGCGGGTCGGGCTCGTGGAGCAGCAGCCGTACCTCTTCGACGACACGATCCGGCAGAACCTCCTCTTCGCGCGGCCCGAGGCCGATGGCGCCGTGCTCGAGGCGGTGCTCGAGCGGGTCGGGCTCGGGCCCTGGGTCGCTGCACGCGGCGGGCTCGACGCGCGGGTGGGGGAGCGGGGCTCGCTCGTCTCGGGCGGTCAGGCTCAGCGGATCGCCCTCGCACGCGCACTCCTGGCCGATTTCCGCGTCCTGGTGCTGGACGAGCCGACGGCGTCGGTGGACGCTCCCGTGGCCGACGCCCTGCTCGGGGATCTGCTCCGCGCCGCCGAGGGGCGGACGGTGGTCCTGATCGCGCACCGGGTCGATCCGGGCCTGGAGTTCGACACGCGGATCCGGGTGGCGGACGGCACGGCGGCTCAGGAGTACCGGGCCGCCTGAGCAGGCGTCCGGCTCCGCGGGGCGGTCGGTCCGAGCGGCCGTTCAGCCGTGCTCCGTCGGGACCGAGGCCCGCGCCAGGGCGGCCGCGCGCGCCAGGCGCCCGCCCTCCGCCTCCCAGCGGTCGAGGACCGCGTCCGCCCGGGTCCGCGCCGCACCAAGCAGCCCTGCCAGGAGCGGAGCGACGACGTCGCGGGCCAGCGGGTCGCTCAGCTCGTCCACGCGGGAGTCGCGGACGAAGCCCTCGAGCCGGGTGAGGTCGGAGCCGCGCAGCCACTCGGCTCGGGACTGCAGCAGCACGACGGCCGCCAGCCGCGGCTCGAACACCGCCGGCTCCCACAGCTCGGAGGAGAGGGCGGTCACGTCGTCGTGCTCGAGCGAGCGGAACTTCCTCAGCGCGTCGCGGACGGTGCCGCGGACCGCCCCGACCGAGGCGCCCGTCGAGTCGAGCCCTGCTCCCAGGCGCTCGCGCACGTCCTGCGCGCGCCAGACGTCGCCCTCGTACTCCAGGGCCGAGCGGATGAAGTCGCCGGGGTCGCTCACCCCTCCATCATGCGTCGCGCGTCAGCCCCGGCTGGCCCAGACGGCCCGTCCGATGCCGTCGTACTCGACGAGGCGGCCGTCGTCCTGCAGCACGAGGCGGTAGGGCGCGACGACGCCGCTCTGGCCGATGCCGAAGGAGATCCTCGGGAACCGCAGCCAGAGGATCCGGGAGTCGGCCACGTCGAGCCGGCCCTCGGAGCTCATCGAGAAGGCGGCACCGGAGGCGGAGGAGGTGTTCGTCGCCCAGTCCGCGCCGTTCGGCCCGTAGACGACGAAGTTGCCGTCGCGCTGCATCTCAGCCCGCCACTGCCCGCTCGCCGAGGTCAGCCGCGTGCCCGCGACGACGAGGCCGCTCGGGGAGAGCGAGTCGCGCACGACGAGCGCGGCACTGCTCCAGAGGACGCCGGAGTCGTCCGCGATCCGGAGATCGCCCTCGCGGAGGACCATCGTGGCGCCCGGCTCGCCGGACGTGTCCGAGGCCCACACGGGCGCGTCGTCCGCGGTGTAGACCACGGCGTTCCCGTCGTCCTGCATCCGGAGTACGTTGCCCCGGCCGCGGGTGCCGCTCGCCCAGAGAGCCCCGCCCTGTCCGTAGACGACGAGGTTGCCGTCCGCCTGCATGACCGCCGTGGTGCCTCCCTGAGTGGCGAGCCGGTTCCCCGCGTAGAGGGTGCTGCCGCGGCGGAGGGTGTCGGTGCGCGGCTCGTCGATCCGGCCGCCGATGCTGCTGGCCCAGGCGGCCGAGCCGCTGCGGCGGTAGATCACGAGATTGCCGTCGTCCTGCATCCGCAGCTCGCCGCCCGGGTCGGCCACCGTGCCGCTCGCCCAGACCGGGCGCCCGTCCGCGGCGTACACGACGAGGTTGCCGTCGTCCTGCATCCGCAGGCTGTCGCCGCGCCCCTGCGTGCCCGAGGCCCAGGTGGGACGGCCGCCGGCGGCGTAGACCACGGCGTTGCCGTCGGTCTGCATCACGAGGGAGGAGGCGCCGTCGGGGGACACCAGGCGCTCGCCGCGCGCGAGCTGCTCGCCGGCACGGAGGACCGCGGCGGAGGCGACGGCGGAGGACGCCGAGGGCGGGGCCTCGACCGCGGAGGCGGGCAGCGAGCCCAGCAGGAGCGCGCCCGTGGCGGCGAGCGCCGCGAGGGAGGCGGTCAGGGAGCGGCCGGAGGGGAGGTGCGTCATCGCAGGAGTCCTGTCGGGGAGGGCGGCGGTCGGCTCGTCCAGGGCCAGCACCGCGCACC
>NZ_PSUU01000071.1:0-10441 GCF_002932015.1 Rathayibacter sp. AY1H3 | reverse complement strand
CGCGGTGCTCGGCGGGGAGGACGGAGTGTCCTCCACCCGGGAGCGGACCGCCGGCTTCCTCGCCGCCCTGGCCGAGCGCGGCGTGCACCCCGCCGCCGAGCTGCGGATGCCCGCCCTGCTGCTGCGGCTGCGGTTCCGCCGCTGCTACGGGCTCGGCCTCGACGAGCACCTCGCCCTCCGCCGACTCGAGCTGGCCGCCGTCCTGATGGCGAGCACCCCCGTCGCTCTCGGCGGCCTCGACCGCATCGCCCGGGGCTCCGGCTACCGGGGCACCGCCGAGCTGGACCGCGACCACCGGAGGCACCGCCGGTCCTCCGCGCTGGCCGCCTGGTTCCGGGCCGCCCCGCGTCCCGAGCGCGAGCACCGGCCCGGCATCCGGCCCGAGGAGGAGCTGCTCGCCGCAGCGCCGGGTGCCGCGACGCCGGCCCGCCCCAGCAGCACCCGCTCGGCACCGGTCACCCCGCTGAGGCGCCGCGCCTGAGCCCGGCCGCGGAGCGGTACAGTGCCACGATGCGCACCTCCGGAACCCGCCGATGACGGCCGTCCGCTACGTCGCGATCGGCGATTCCTTCACCGAGGGCGTCGGCGACGAGCGGCCGGACGGCACCCCGCGCGGCTGGGCCGATCTGACGGCCGCGGGATGGGCGGCGGCCACGGGCGAGCGGATCGAGTACGCCAATCTCGCGATCCGGGGCCGGCTCATCGCGCCGATCCTCGCCGAGCAGCTCGAGCCCGCGCTCGCCCTGGGCCCGACCCACCTCTCCTTCAACGGAGGCGGCAACGACATGCTGCGCCCGCGCGCCGACATCGAGCGGATCGCCGACGCCTACCTCCGCGTCCTCGCGCGCTGCGACGAGCAGGGCGTCGTGCTGATCGCCCTGGCCGGCGCCGACCCGTCGCCGCGGCTCCCGCTCGGCTCGCTCATCCGCCGCCGCGGGGACGCGCTGACCGACGCCGTCCTGCGTCGGACGAGCCATCGGACCGACGTGGTCGTCGCCGACAACTGGCACGACCCCGCTTTCGCCGATCCGGAGCTGTGGTCGGAGGACCGCCTGCACCTCGGCCCGCGGGGGCACCGGCGGGTGGCCGACCGGGTCCTGCGGGCGCTCGGGCTCACACCGCCCGCCGCGCTGCCCGACGCTTCCGAGCCCGCACTCCGGCGCGGCGGAACCGTGCAGTACTACCGGCAGCACGTCGCGCCGTGGGTGCAGCGCAGGCTCACCGGCACGTCCTCCGGGGACGGCCGCGCCGCGAAGTACGCGGGCTTCGTGCCGATCGACCCGGTCTGACGCCTCCTCCGAGGAGCACGGCACTCGTTCGACGGGCAGGGATCTCCCCTGCGGCGCTCAGCGGCGACCTCTCGTGGCCGCTCGACGACGTCGAGCGCTCAGTGCCAGCCGTACCGCGCCGAGAGCACCCGGGCGACGGCGTCGTACCGAGCACGCTCCAGAGCTGCTCCTTCGCGACGCATCCCGGCGGGGTGCACGCGGAACACGCGCTCCGGGTCGACCCAGCTGGGGCGCCCGTCCGGGTCCCAGCCGCCGGTCCCGACGGCCAGGTAGTCGGAGTGCTCCTTCGAGCTCAGCCGCACGGCGAGCACCGTCCCCGACTTCTCGACCGCGAGCACGAGCACCGGGCGGTCCTTGCCGCGGCCGTCGTCCTCCTCGTACGGCACCCAGGTCCAGACGACCTCGCCCGGGTCCGGGTCGCCGTCGGGCGTGGGCGCGTAGCCGAGGCGGACCCCGCGGAGCCGCGACGGGTCGACCTCGACGGTGCGGCCCACTCCGCTCGCGCCCGGGGTCGGCGCCGTCGTGCTCAGGTACGGGCGCTGCGGGCGGGGCCCGGCGTCCGGCCGCGGGGCGACCGCGCGGCCGAGGAGTCGGAGGAGCAGGGACACGACCGAGCGCGAGGAGGGCACCCCGGAACCCTAGCCCGGATCCGTGGCCGCCCGCCCGCGGGGGCGCGCCCGGCGGTCGCCCGTCGCGGACGCGCCGACGGGGTGCCGGCTCCGGAGAGCCGGCACCCCGTCGGGTGCTGCGGAGGAGGGGGTCAGTCCGCCAGGACGTAGCCCGCCTCGCCGTGGATGGCCGTGTCGATGCCGGCGATCTCGTCCTCGTTCTTCACGCGGAAGCCCATCGTCTTCTGGATGATCCAGCCGATGAGGAGCGTCATGACGAAGGAGTAGGCGAGGACGGTGAAGGCCGCGAGGGCCTGCTTGCCGAGCTGGCTCGCGTCGCCGGTGAGGAACAGGCCCACGCCGGTGCCGAAGAAGCCGATGTAGAGCGTTCCGATGAGGCCGCCGACCAGGTGCACGCCGACCACGTCGAGCGAGTCGTCGTAGCCGAGGCGGTACTTGAGGTCGATCGCCAGGGCGCAGACGGCGCCGGTGATGACGCCCAGGACGATCGCCCAGAACGGCGACAGGCTGGCGCAGGCCGGGGTGATCGCGACGAGGCCCGCGACCGCGCCCGAGGCGGCGCCGATCGAGGTGGGCTTGCCGTCCTTGATCTTCTCGACGACGAGCCAGCCGAGGATCGCGGCGGCCGGAGCGGCGATGGTGTTCAGGAAGGCGACGGCCGCGATGCCGTCGGCGGCGAGCTCGGAGCCGGCGTTGAACCCGAACCAGCCGAACCACAGCAGTCCGGCGCCCAGGAGCACGAACGGCGGGTTGTGCGGCTGGTGCGCGCCCTTGGTGAAGTTGACGCGCTTGCCGAGCACCAGGGCGAGGGCGAGGGCCGCCGCTCCGGCGTTGATGTGGACGGCGGTGCCGCCCGCGAAGTCGATCGCGCCGACGCCGTTGGCGATCCAGCCGCCGTCGACGACGGTGGCGTCGTCGCCGAGGGTGAAGTTGAAGACCCACGAGGCGACCGGGAAGTAGACGACGGTGGCCCAGACGCCGGCGAAGACCATCCAGGCCCCGAACTTCGCGCGGTCCGCGATGGCGCCGGAGATGAGCGCGACGGTGATGATCGCGAACGTCGCCTGGAACGCGGCGAAGGCCAGCGTCGGGTAGGCCGACGTCTGCTCGCCGAGCGCGTCGTTGTAGATGCCCTGCAGGCCGATCTGGGCGGTGTCGATGCCGAGGACGCCGTCGATGCCGACGAAGGTGTCGGTCCCTGCGGGGCCGGACGGGCCGTTGCCGAACGCGATCGCGTAGCCGTACAGGACCCAGAGGACCCCGATGAGGCCCATGGCTCCGAAGCTGAGCATCATCATGCTGATGACGCTCTTCGCACGCACCAGGCCGCCGTAGAAGAAGGCGAGCCCGGGGGTCATGAGCAGGACCAGCGCGGCTGCGATGAGCAGGAACGCGGTATTGCCTTGATCCATTGTTGAACCTCTCGTGAGTGTGCAGAGAAAAGCCCGGAGCGAGGACGCTGCGTCGGAGCACGGCCTGGAGACACGCGGGTGTCGGGTCACCTCGGGTAGCCGACAGTCTGGTGGCGCGAGGTTTCGTCCCGTGAGGCACCGCGTTTCGCGGAGGTTACGGCCGAGGCCCCTGTGTAAAAAGCGCGTTACGGCGCGCTGGCGGACGGCACGACGACGACCCCGGGACCGCCGGGAGGAGAGCGGATCCGCCTCTAGGAGCGGGGCGCCATCGAGGTGAGCGCGATGAGCCGCGACATCGAGCGCAGGTACTTCTTGCGGTAGCCGCCGCTCAGCATGTCGCCACCGAAGACCTCGTCGAGGGGCGTCCCGGAGGCGAGGACCGGGATCTGCGCGTCGTAGACCCGGTCGATGAAGGCCACGAGGCGCAGGGCATCGGTCTGGTCGGTCAGAGCGGTGACGCCCCGGAGCACGATGGTGTCGACGCCATCGATCACCTTGATGTAGCGGGAGGGGTGCACGGTGCCCAGGTGGTGCACGGCGTCCGCGAACGGGTCGTCGGTGACGACGGAGCCTGCGGGGGCGGCCGCGACGAGAGCGTCGATCTCCTCGTCGGTGCGCACCACGGCGTGGCCCTCGATGTCGCGGCGCCGGTAGTCGGTGCCGTCGATCCGCATCGTCTCGAAGTGGGCGGCCATCGACTGGATCTCGCGGAGGAAGTCCGCCGCGGCGAAGCGCCCCTCGCCCAGCGCGTTGGGCGGGGTGTTCGAGGTCGCGGCGATGCGGGTCCCGGAGGCGACGAGCTCGCCGAGGAGCCGCGTCATCAGCATCGTGTCGCCCGGGTCGTCCAGTTCGAACTCGTCGATGCACAGGAGCGCTGAGCCCTTGAGGAGAGAGACGGTCGCCGCGTAGCCGAGCGCGCCGACGAGCGCGGTGTACTCGATGAACGTCCCGAAGTAGGTGCGGCCCGGCACCGCGTGCCAGATCGCCGCGAGCAGGTGGGTCTTGCCGACGCCGAAGCCGCCGTCGAGGTACACGCCCGGCTTGACCGCGGGGGCCTTCTTCCGGCCGAAGCCCAGAAAGCCGCCTCCCTTGGATCCGCCGCCGGCGGCGAACGCGCGCAGAGCCTCCACCGCGTCGGCCTGCGAGGGGTACTCCGGGTCGGGACGGTAGCTCTCGAAGGTGGCGCCCTCGAACTGGCGCGGGGGCACCAGCGTCGACGCGATCTCGTGCCCGCTGATCTGGGGCGAGCGGGCGGTCAGGCTGCTCGTCGATCGGACGTCGTCGGGGCTCACTCGCGTCTCGCATCCTGCGCACGGCGGGGGTCAGTGCGCTCAGTGGCGGCGGCCGCACCGGGCACGGAGCCGCCGCGGTTCTGTGTCGAACTCTTACGGCGCCCTCCGTGCGGCGTCGTCCGCGGACGCGTACTGTCGCTGAAGGGCGGGCTCCAGCGTAGCCCGCCGTGGAATCACGCCCGCGCTCCGCGCACCATCCTGGAGGTCCTCCTTGTCCGTCGAAACCGATCCGTCGCCGAAGTTCGCCTCCTACGCGCACCCCGAACGGCTCGTCAGCGCCGACTGGCTCGAGCAGCGCCTCGGCACTCCCGGTCTCGTCGTCGTCGAGTCCGACGAGGACGTCCTGCTCTACGAGACCGGCCACATCCCCGGCTCCGTCAAGATCGACTGGCACACCGACCTCAACGACCCGGTGCAGCGCGACTACATCGACGGCGCCGCGTTCGCCGCGCTCGTCGGCGGCAAGGGCATCGCCCGCGACACCACCGTCGTCGTCTACGGCGACAAGAACAACTGGTGGGCCGCCTACGCGCTCTGGGTCTTCACCCTCTTCGGTCACGAGGACGTCCGTCTGCTCGACGGCGGCCGCGACAAGTGGCTCGCGGAGGGCCGCCCGACGACCACCGACGCCTCCTCCCCGGAGCCCGCCGAGTACCCCGTCGTCGAACGCAGCGACGCCGAGATCCGCGCCTTCAAGGACGACGTCCTCGCGCACTTCGGCAACCCGCTGATCGACGTCCGCTCCCCGGAGGAGTTCACCGGGCAGCGCACCACGGCGCCGGCCTACCCGGAGGAGGGCGCCCTGCGCGCCGGTCACATCCCCAGCGCGCAGAACGTGCCCTGGGGCAGGGCCGCCGCCGAGGACGGCACCTTCCGCCCCCTCGACGAGCTGAACGGCATCTACCGCGAGGGCGCGGGGCTGAAGGACGGCGACTCCGTCATCGCCTACTGCCGGATCGGCGAGCGCTCCGCCCACACCTGGTTCGTGCTGACCCACCTCCTCGGCTTCGAGGGCGTCCGCAACTACGACGGCTCCTGGACCGAGTGGGGCAGCGCCGTCCGCGTCCCGATCGTGCAGGGCGCCGAGCCCGGCGAGGCCCCCGCGGCCCGCTGACGCGTCACGACGGAGGCCGGGAGCGCCGATCCGCCCGTCGACGGGCCGGATCGGCGCTCCCGGCCTCCGCTGCGACCGCCCGCCGCCCCTCCCCCGATGAGACACTGGACCGGATGACCGACACCACGCTCCCCGACGCTCTGCGCGACATCCGCGAGGAGTTCCTCGCCCTCGAGAAGCCGGAGCGCCTGCAGCTCCTGCTCGAGTTCTCGAACGAGCTCCCCGACCTGCCCGAGCGCTACCGCGACCACCCGGACCTCTTCGAGCGCGTGGAGGAGTGCCAGGCGCCCGTCTTCATCGTCGTCGATGTGGAGGGCGGGATCGTCCACCTGCACGCCACTGCTCCCCGCGAGGCGCCCACGACGCGCGGCTTCGCGTCGATCCTGGCGCAGGGCCTGGCCGGGCTCACCCCCGAGCAGGTGCTCGCCGTTCCCGACGACTTCCCGCAGACCATCGGCCTCTCGGAGGCGGTCTCGCCGCTGCGCCTGCGCGGCATGACCGCGCTGCTCGGCCGCACCAAGCGGCAGGTCCGCGCGCACCTGGCCGCATGATCCTCCGGCCGCTCGTCCCCGCCGGTCCGCCGATCGTGATCGGCGAGGAGGGCGCGCGAGCGGCGGTCGCGGACGCCTGGCGTCCCGACGGGGCGGTGCGCGTGCGCCTGAACATGATCGCGAGCGTCACCGGCTCCAGCACCGGCTCCGACGGCACCAGCGAGACGCTGACCAACCGCGTCGACCGCACGATCCTCGGAGTCGTCCGCGAGCAGGCCGACGTCGTCCTCGTCGGAGCCGCGAGCGTCCGCGCCGAGGGCTACCGCGTCCCCCGGCGGGTCCCGCTCGCCGTCGTCTCCGCCTCGGGCGATCTCGCCGGGCACCGCCTGGAGCTGCAGGAGGGCTCCCGGGTCCTGCTGCTGGTGCCGGAGTCGCGCGGCGCGGTGGAGGGGCTCCCCGCCGGCGTCGAGGTCGTCCCGGTCCCGTCCTCCTCGGAGCGGATCGGCGTCGACGAGCTCCTGGAGGCTCTCGCCGGGCTCGGCCTGCACCGCGTCGTCTGCGAGGGCGGCGCCTCGCTCTCGGGCCAGTTCCTCGCCTCGGGCCGGGTCGACGAGCTGTGCCTCACCACCTCGCCGCGCGTCGTCCTGCCGGGCCTCCCGGTCGCGACGGGCACGGCGGTCGTCGACGACGCCTACGCCCTGACGCTCCTGGCCGCGGACGATTCCGGGGCCGTCTACGCCCGCTGGAGCCGCACGCGCTGAGAGCCGCCCACCCGGCGTGCCTCCGCGTCCCGGGCGCGTCGGAACCCTAGTCTGCGATCGTGCCCGAATTCCCAGCGTCGTCCCAGCTCCCTGAGGAGTTCCGGGTCGCGACGGAGTCGATCCGCGCCGCTGCCACGCGCGCCGAGCTCACCGTGTCCGAGATCGCCTCGCCGTCGGGTCTCGCGCCCTGGGCCCTCGCCCTGTCGGGCGACGTCGCGCCGCACGCGCACGGACGCGACTCCGAGCTGGGCACGGGGCGCTTCATCCTGCTCTACGACCCCGAGGAGCCCGAGCAGTGGGGCGGCCCCTTCCGTGTCGTCTGCTTCGCCCAGGCCCCGCTCGAGGTCGAGATCGGCACCGATCCGTTCCTCGCCGAGGTCGCCTGGTCCTGGCTCATCGACGCCCTCGGGGCGCGGGGCGCCTCCTATTCCGCCGCGTCCGGCACGGCGACCAAGGTGCTCTCCACCGGCTTCGGCGAGCTGGCCGCTCAGGGGGACGGTGCGCAGATCGAGATCCGCGCCTCCTGGAGCCCGGATGATGCGCAGCTCGCCGCTCACGTGGAAGGGTGGGGGGAGCTGTTGTGCATGCTCGCGGGTCTCCCGCCCGTATCGAGCGACGGTGTGACCCCGCTCGCCTTCCGACGGAACAACCGTGACTGATTACCGTGTCCTCTCCACGCCCGACGAGTTCCTCGCCGCGGTCGACGCCCTCGCCGCCGGCGAGGGCCCCGTCGCCGTCGACGCCGAGCGCGCCTCCGGCTTCACCTACTCGCAGCGCGCGTACCTGATCCAGGTCTACCGGCGCGGCGCCGGCGCGTTCCTCTTCGATCCCCCCGCCATCGGCCGGATGGACGCCCTGCAGGCGGTCATCGGCCAGGAGGAGTGGGTCCTCCACGCCGCCAGCCAGGATCTCGCCTGCCTGCGCGAGGTGGGCCTGGACCCGGTGCGGATCTTCGACACCGAGCTCGCCGCCCGACTCCTCGGACTGCCCAAGGTGGGCCTCGGCGCCGTCGTCGAGGACCTCCTCGGCATCCACCTGGCCAAGGAGCACTCGGCCGCCGACTGGTCGACCCGCCCCCTCCCCCAGAGCTGGCTCGTCTACGCCGCGAAGGACGTGGAGCTCCTCGTCGACCTCCGCGACCGCATGGAGGAGATGCTCATCGCCGCGCGGAAGACGCGCATCGCCCGCGAGGAGTTCGAGGCGACGCTCGCGCGCGCTCCGAAGGCGGTCCCGCCGGACCCGTGGCGCCGCCTCTCCGGCATGCACTCGCTCCGCGGACCGCGCCCCCTCGCCGTGGCGCGCGAGCTCTGGCTGGCCCGGGACGCGTTCGCCCGCGAGCGCGACATCGCTCCCGGCCGCCTGATCCCCGACTCCTCGATCATCGCGGTCGCCCGCAACATCCCGACCAGCATCGGACAGCTCTCGGGCCGCCGCGACTTCACCGGCCGCGCCAGCCGCGGCGAGGTCGAGCGCTGGTGGGCCGCGATCGAGCGCGGGACGACGACCGAGGACCTGCCGAGCCCGACCCGCCCTGCCGCCGACACGCTCCCCCCTCCGCGCGCGTGGGGCGATCGCAACCCGGCCGCCGACGCCCGTCTGAAGGCGGGACGCGCCGTGGTCACCGAGATCGCCGAGCTGCTCTCGCTCCCGGTCGAGAACCTGCTCACGCCGGAGCTGCTGCGCCGGGTGGCCTGGAACCCGCCCGAGCCGTTGACCGCGGAGTCGGTCGCCGCGGAGCTCACCCGCGCCGGCGCCCGCGCCTGGCAGGTCGAAGCCACGTCGGGCTCGATCGCCACCGCGTTTGTCGAAGCGGCCCAAGCGCCGGCCGAGGGCACCGAAACCCCTTCGTAGGAAGCGGCAAAGGATTCCGGCTGCGCGGTGCCGGTTCCTACGATCGACGGCGACCGTGAGTTCCTGGGAGGCATTGTGGCCGAGAGATCCGAAGTCGTGTTCGTCGACGGAGTGCGTACTCCGTTCGGGCGTGCCGGCGAGAAGGGCATGTACTGGCAGACCCGAGCCGACGACCTCGTCGTCAAGGCGATGATCGGTCTGCTGGAGCGCAACGGCGCGCTGCCGAAGGAGCGGGTGGACGAGGTGGCGATCGCCGCCACCACCCAGCAGGGCGACCAGGGCCTGACCCTCGGCCGCACGGCGGCGCTGCTCGCCGGGCTGCCGAAGTCGGTGCCCGGCTTCGCCATCGACCGCATGTGCGCCGGAGCGATGACCTCGGTCACCGCGACCGCGGGCGGCATCGCGTTCGGCGCCTACGACGTGGTCCTCGCCGGCGGCGTGGAGCACATGGGCCGGCATCCGATGGGCTTCGGCGCCGACCCCAACCCGCGCTTCCTCTCCGAGCGCCTCGTCGGCGAGGACGCGCTCAACATGGGCCGCACGGCGGAGCGGATCCACGACCGCTTCCCGCACCTGACGAAGGAGCGCGCCGACCACTACGCCCTGCGGAGCCAGCAGAAGCTCGCCGCCGCGTACGCCGCCGGCAGCATCCAGCCGGACCTCGTCCCCGTCGCCACGCGCAGTGCCGCGGGCTGGGGCCTCGCGACCGCCGATGAGGCACCGCGCCCCGAGACGACCCTCGAGGGCCTCGCGGGCCTGCGGACCCCGTTCCGCCCCCACGGCCGGGTGACCGCGGGCAACTCCTCCGGGCTCAACGACGGGGCGACGGTGTCGCTCCTGGCCAGCGCCGAGGCCGCGGAGGAGCTGGGCCTGTCCGCGAAGATGCGGATGGTGAGCTTCGCGTACGCCGGCGTCGAGCCCGAGATCATGGGCATCGGCCCGGTCCCCTCGACCGAGAAGGCGCTCCGCAAGGCGGGCCTGGGCATCGAGGACATCGGGCTCTTCGAGCTCAACGAGGCGTTCGCCGTGCAGGTGCTCTCCTTCCTCGACCACTTCGGCCTCGACGACGACGACCCGCGCGTCAACGAGTACGGCGGAGCGATCGCGATCGGCCATCCGCTCGCCTCCTCCGGGGTCCGGCTGATGATCCAGCTGGCCCGGCAGTTCGAGTCGCACCCCGAGGTCCGCTACGGCGTGACGGCCCTCTGCGTCGGCCTCGGCCAGGGCGGCACGGTGATCTGGGAGAACCCGCACTACGACGGCAAGCGCGGACGACGGAAGGGACGCTGACCCATGCTCGACGGATTCGAGAACCTCGTGGACCTCGCCGAGGGCGAGGTCGTCACCCACTCCTACGTCCGCGACGTGCCGCTGCCCAGCGGCCGAACGCTCGCTCTGATCACGCTCGACAACGACCGCGACCACACCCGCCCCAACACCTTCGGGCCGGCGTCGCTCTTCGAGCTGGCGGACGTCCTCCTGGCGCAGAAGGAGCGCGCCTCGCGCGGCGAGGATGAACGGTTTGCCGGTGATGCCGACCGCCTGGATCTCGCCGCGCGAGGCGCGCTCCTTCTGCGCCAGGAGGACGTCCGCCAGCTCGAA
>NZ_PSUU01000070.1:0-10844 GCF_002932015.1 Rathayibacter sp. AY1H3 | reverse complement strand
GCTCGGAGGATCCGCTCCCGCGTCGTCCCGCTCTCACTCATGCTACCGACGCTAACACGCTCCCGTTAGCGCCTCGTCTCCCCGAGAGCGCCGTCGACGCCGTGCGCGCCGGGTACGCGTTCACCGGCCCGGCCCTCGAGCTCGGCGCCCTCGTCAACGGCGACGCGCGGATCGACGTGCCCGTCCGCATCCCGCTCGGCATGCTCAACCGGCACGGCCTCGTCGTCGGCGCGACCGGCACCGGCAAGACGAAGACGCTGCAGGTCCTCGCCGAGCAGCTCTCGGCCCACGGCGTCCCCGTCTTCGCTGCGGACATCAAGGGCGACCTCTCCGGCCTCGCCACTCCGGGCACCGCGGCCGACGCGCTGCTCGCCCGCACCCGCGGCATCGGCCAGGACTGGCGGGCGGAGGCGGCCCCCGCCGAGTACTTCGCGCTCGGCGGCATCGGCACCGGCGTCCCCGTCCGCGCCACCGTAACGGGCTTCGGCGCGCTGCTGCTCGCGCAGGTGCTCGGCCTCAACCACACGCAGGAGTCGAGCCTCGGTCTCGTCTTCCACTACGCCGAGAGCGCCGGTCTCCCGCTCGTCGACCTGTCCGACCTCCGCGCCGTGCTCACCTACCTCGTCGGCGACGAGGGCAAGGCGGAGCTCGCCGAGCTCGGCGGGCTGTCCAAGGCGACCGCCGGCGTGATCCTCCGCGAGCTGATCGCGTTCGCCGACCAGGGCGCCGACGTGTTCTTCGGCGAGCCCGAGATCGACACGGCCGAGTTCCTCCGCCTCGCCGCCGACGGGCGCGGCGTCGTCAGCCTCCTCGAGGTCCCCGGAGTCGCCGACCGACCGGCTCTGTTCTCCACCTTCCTGATGTGGCTCCTCGCCGACCTCTTCAACGACCTGCCGGAGGTCGGCGACCTCGACAAGCCGAAGCTGGTGTTCTTCTTCGACGAGGCGCACCTGCTCTTCCGCGACGCGTCGAAGGACTTCCTCGCCGCGATCACCCAGACCGTGCGCCTCATCCGCTCCAAGGGCGTCGGCATCGTCTTCGTCACGCAGACCCCGAAGGACGTGCCCGGCGACGTCCTCGCCCAGCTCGGCTCCCGCGTGCAGCACCAGCTCCGCGCGCACACGCCGGACGATGCCAAGGCCCTCCGCGCCACCGTCTCGACCTACCCCGAGAGCGACTACGACCTCGGCGAGGTCCTCCAGGCGCTCCCCATCGGCGAGGCGATCGTGACGGTCATGAACGAGCGCGGCGCCCCGACCCCGGTCGCCTGGACGCGTCTCCGCGCCCCGCTCGGCTCGATGAAGCCCACCCCCGAGGCCGACCGCGAGGCGAGCGTCCAGAGGTCCCCGCTCCTCGCGCGCTACGGCACGCCCCTCGACCGCGACTCCGCCCGCGAGATCCTCACCCGCCGGCTCGACGCCGCCGCCGACGCCGAGGAGGCCCGCGCCGCCGCCGAGCAGCAGGCCGCCGACGACGCCCGCCGCGCGAAGGAGGACGCGCGTCGCGCCAAGGAGGAGACCGCGGACGCCGCCCGCCGCGCGAAGGAGCGGGCCGCCGCCGAGCGCGCCGCCGACCAGGCCGCCGAGCGCTCCCGACGGCGCACGGCACCGACCTCCCGCGGGACCCGCACCACCCGCCGCGACAAGACGGTCGTCGAGGAGGTGCTGGGCTCGAGCGCCGGCAGGACGCTGCTGCGCGAGGTGGTCCGCGGGATCTTCGGGACCGCCCGACGGCGCTGACGCGACCCGGGCCGCTCGGGGAGACGAGGCGCTAACGGGAGCGTGTTAGCGTCGGTAGCATGAGTGAGAGCAGGACGACGCGAGAGCACATCCTCAGAGCGACGCTCGAGCTGCTGGCGGGCGGCGGGCGGGACGCGGTGTCGACGCGGGCGATCAGCGCGGCGGCGGGGGTGCAGGCCCCCACGATCTACCGGACGTTCGGCGACCTGCCCGGGCTGCTCGACTCGGCCGCCGCAGCCGGATTCGCCACGGCCCTCGCCGACTTCGAGCGGAGCGAGGCGCCGGCCGACCCGGTCGACGCGCTCCGTGCCGCCTGGGATCACCACGTCGCCTTCGGACTCGCCGAACCGCACCTCTACGCGCTGATGTTCACCGCACGGCCGGGGGAGGAGTCGGAGGCGGCGCGCCTGTCCCGGGGCGTCCTCCTCGACGCGGTCCGGGCCGTCGCCGAAGCCGGCCGCCTCACCGTCGACGTCGAGCGTGCCTCCCGCCTGCTCCAGTCGGCCGCGCTCGGCTGCACCCTCACGCTGACCGCCCTCGCCGACCCCGACGACGAGCTCTCGTCCCGCTCGCGCGAGTCCGTCCTCGCGGCGATCACCACGGCGGAGGCGGGCCCCACCGATCCCGCCGCCCGTGCGGTCGTCGCGCACGCCGTCGCCCTGCGGACGGCGCTGCCGCAGATCGAGCCCCTCAGCGCGGGGGAGCGGCTCCTGCTCGACGAATGGCTCGAGCGCATCGCCGACTGACGGTCGGCGTCGCCGGAGGGTCCGTATCGCCGCCCTGTCGTCCGCGTCGTCGTAATACGGATGGCGACGGGCACGATCCGGGACCGGCACCTACGGTCGGATCATGTCGCGATCCATAGCCGAACTCTTCTTCCGCCCCGTCTGCGCCGCCTGCTCGGCCCCGCTCGTCGCCCGTCGTGGCGCGTTCTGCTCCGACTCCTGCGCGCGGACGAACCACCTCTACGGCTGATCTCCCGCAATCGGCGCGAGGTCGTCGGCTACGGCTGCGTGTGCGCCGGCGGCGCGAACCCGGCGTTGCGTGAGCGCGCCGCTCCGATGGACGCCTGCACCGGTCGACCGGGCCTCGACGATCGCCCGCACCGGTTAAACAAAACGGTGCCCGTGCTGGCGAGAGCAACGGACACCGTTCGCGGAGGATGGGGGATTCGAACCCCCGAGGGCTTTCACCCAACACGCTTTCCAAGCGTGCGCCATAGGCCACTAGGCGAATCCTCCTGGCACGACCTGAGCCGCGACTCATCGATACTAGCCGGTGTCGGAGGCTCCCGCTGACCACGACCCCGACACGCCCCGCTCTCCTCGGCCGCCGTCGTCGGTTAGACTGTCACCCGGCTCCCCGCGTGGCGCCATCCAGGCCAACTCCCCCAGGGCGGAAACGCAGCAAGGGTAACCGGGCTCTGGCGGGTGCGCGGGGGGTCTTCTTCCGTTAACCGGCAGTTTCTTTCAAGGGCCGCTCGTCCGCAGGGCCGCCGGACTGACGGGGCCGCCTGCTCCGCCGCCCGGCGTCCGCGCCACCGCACTGCCGGCTTGCACCGCTCGAGGAAGCTCCTCCACAGCAGCGCCGCATGCACGCCCTCCCATCCCTGGCCTCTACTCAGCCAGGCGGAGGGACCCCCTCGGTAGGCTGGATCCGATGGTTCAGAGCATCTACATCTCGTCCGCCGAAGGTCATTCGGGCAAGTCCACGGTCGCCCTCGGCGTCCTCGATGCGCTCAGCAGCCAGGTGCAGCGGGTCGGCGTCTTCCGCCCGATCGCCCGCTCCACCTCCGAGCCGGACTACGTGCTCGAGATGCTGCTCGGCCACTCCGACTCGGGCCTCGCCTACGAGGACTGCATCGGCGTCACCTACGAGGACGTCCACGCCGACGGCGAGGCGGCGCTCTCGCGGATCGTCGAGCGGTACAAGGGCGTCGAGGCCCGGTGCGACGCCGTCGTCATCCTCGGCTCCGACTACACGGACGTCGGCAGCCCCACCGAGCTCGGCTACAACGCCCGCATCGCCGCCAACCTCGGTGCCCCGGTCCTGCTCGTCCTCACCGGCCGGGACTCGTCCCGCAGCGAGCAGCTGGGCCAGGCTCCCGCGCGCACGCCGGAGGAGATGCGCCAGATCACGGAGCTCGCCTCGGTCGAGCTGCGCACGGCCCACGCGAGCCTCATCGGAGTGATCGCGAACCGCGCCGATCCCGACACCGCCGCCGACGCCGTCGCCGCGATCCGCGAGAGCATCCCCGCCACCGTCCCGGTCTGGGCGATCCGCGAGGATCCGTTCCTCGTCGCTCCGAGCCTGTCCCGCCTGGTCGAGGCGGTCGACGGCGTCGTCGTCGCGGGCGATCCGGAGCTGCTCGGCCGCGAGGCGCTCGGCGTGGTGATCGCCGGCATGTCGATGGTGAACGTCCTGCCGCGGCTCACCGAGGGCGGCGTCGTGATCGTCCCCGGCGACCGGCCCGAGGTCGTCCTCGCCGTGATCATGGCGTACGCCTCCGGCACGTTCCCCACGGTCACCGGCATCATCCTCAACGGCGGCTTCGAGCTGCCGGAGCCGATCGTCCGGCTGATCGAGGGCGTCGACAGCCGCGTGCCGATCGTGATGACCGAGCTCGGCACCTACGACACCGCCGTCCGCGTCACCGCGGCCCGCGGCCGCCTGGCGGCCGACTCCCCGCGCAAGCGCGACACCTCCCTCGCCCTCTTCCAGGAGGCGGTCGACGCGGTCGAGCTGCTCACCCTCCTCGACGTCGGCCGGTCCGAGGTCGTCACGCCGCTGATGTTCGAGTACGGGCTGATCGAGCGCGCGCGCATCGCCGACCGCCACATCGTCCTGCCCGAGGGCGGCGACGACCGGATCCTCCGTGCCGCCGCGACCGTGCTCAAGCGCGGCATCGCCCGGCTCACGATCCTCGGCGAGGAGGCCGAGATCCGCGCCCGTGCGGCGGGCCTCGGCCTCGACCTCGACGGCGCGCGCGTGCTGAGCACCCTCGACCCCGAGCACCGCGCGCGCTTCGCCGAGGAGTACGCCCGCATCCGCGCGCACAAGGGCATCACCTACGACCACGCCTACGACACCGTCACGGACGTCTCCTACTTCGGCACGATGATGGTGCAGCTCGGCCTGGCCGACGGGATGGTCTCGGGAGCCGCGCACACGACCGCGCACACCATCCGCCCCGGCTTCGAGATCATCAAGACGAGCCCGGGCGTCTCCGTCGTCTCGAGCGTGTTCCTGATGGCGCTCGCCGACCGCGTGCTGGTCTACGGCGACTGCGCGGTGAACCCCGACCCCACCGAGGCGCAGCTCGCCGACATCGCGATCCCCTCCGCCGCGCCCGCCCAGCAGTTCGGGATCGACCCCCGCATCGCGATGCTCTCCTACTCCACCGGCGAGAGCGGAGCCGGCGCCGACGTCGAGAAGGTCCGCGCGGCGACGGCTCTGGTGCGCGAGCGCCGGCCCGACCTGCTCGTCGAGGGCCCGATCCAGTACGACGCGGCGGCCGACGCGGCGGTCGCGGCCTCGAAGATGCCCGGCTCCCAGGTCGCCGCTAGCGCACCACGGGGATGGCGGCGGTGGGCGGGACGATGGCCTGGGTGGCGGCCTGGATGGCCGTGATCGCGACGGTGTTGACGATGTCCTGCACGAGCGCGCCGCGTGAGAGGTCGTTGACCGGCTTGCGCAGACCCTGGAGGACCGGTCCGATGGCGACGGCGCCGGCCGAGCGCTGCACGGCCTTGTAGGTGTTGTTGCCCGTGTTGAGGTCGGGGAAGATGAACACCGTCGCGCGCCCGGCGACCTGGGAGCCGGGCATCTTCGAGGCCGCGACCGCCGCGTCGGCCGCCGCGTCGTACTGGATCGGGCCCTCGACGAGCAGGTCGGGCCGGCGCTCGCGCACCAGAGCCGTCGCCGCGCGGACCTTCTCGACGTCGGCGCCGGCTCCGCTCTCGCCGGTGGAGTAGGAGAGCATCGCGATGCGGGGGTCGATCCCGAACTGCTGGGCGGTCTCGGCGGACGAGATCGCGATGTCGGCGAGCTGCGCCTCGGTGGGGTCGGGGTTCACCGCGCAGTCGCCGTAGACCAGCACGCGGTCGGCGAGCGCCATCAGGAACACGCTCGAGACGACGGAGACGCCCGGGCTCGTCTTGATGATCTCGAAGCCGGGGCGGATGGTGTGCGCGGTCGTGTGCGCGGCTCCCGAGACCATCCCGTCGGCCAGGCCGAGCTGCACCATCATCGTGCCGAAGTAGGAGACGTCCGTGACGGTGTCGTAGGCGTGGTCGTAGGTGATGCCCTTGTGCGCGCGGATGCGGGCGTACTCCTCGGCGAAGCGCGCGCGGTGCTCGGGGTCGAGGGTGCTCAGCACGCGCGCGCCGTCGAGGTCGAGGCCGAGGCCCGCCGCACGGGCGCGGATCTCGGCCTCCTCGCCGAGGATCGTGAGCCGGGCGATGCCGCGCTTGAGCACGGTCGCGGCGGCACGGAGGATCCGGTCGTCGCCGCCCTCGGGCAGGACGATGTGGCGGTCGGCGCTGCGCGCGCGCTCGATCAGCCCGTACTCGAACATCAGCGGCGTGACGACCTCGGACCGGCCGACGTCGAGGAGGGTGAGCAGCTCGACCGCGTCGACCGCCTCCTGGAAGAGGGCGAGGGAGGTGTCGCGCTTGCGCGGGGAGTCGGCCGCCAGGCGGCCGCGGGCCGCGGTGACGCGGACGGCGGTGTCGTAGGTGCCGAGCTCGGTCATCACGATCGGCACGCGGCTGTCGACGCCCTCGATCAGCCGGACGATCGGCTCCGGCAGCTCGAAGCCGCCGTTGAGGATGATGCCGGTGACCGTGGGGAACGTGCCGGAGGCGTACGCCATGATCACGGCGAGGACGACCTCGGGCCGGTCGCCGGGGACGATCACGACGCCGCCCTCGGTGAGCCGCGGCAGGACGTTCACCATCGACATGCCGGCGATCACCACGCCGAGCGCCTCGCGGCCGAGCAGCTCCGGATCGCCCGCGACGACGACGCCGTCGACCGCCTCGACCAGGCGGGACAGGCTCGGAGCGACGAGGAACGGATCCTCGCGGATCGCCCAGACCGGGACGGTGGCGGGGATGCTCTCGCGGATCGCGGCGACGGCGTCGGCGGCGGTGTCGGGATCGGCGCGGTTCGCGATCACTCCGATGAGGCTCGCGTGGGCCGTGCGCAGCTCGACCGAGGCGAGCTCCGTGATCTGGCGCATCTCCTCCGGCGTGCGCGCGGGAGCCTGGCCCAGCTGCTCGCTGCGGGACGAGTCCCGGCCGGTGAGGACGAGCAGGACCGGGGCACCGAGGTTGGCGGCGATGCGGGCGTTGTAGCCGAGCTCGGTGGGGCTGCCGACGTCCGTGTAGTCGGAGCCGAGGATGACGACGGCGTCGCACCGGGCCTCGACGCCCTTGTACCGCTCGACGATCCGCGAGAGCGCCGCCTCGCCGTCGGCGTGGACGTCCTCGTAGGTGACGCCGATGCAGTCCTCGTAGGCGAGGCCCGAGTCGGAGTGGCCGAGCAGCATCTCGAGCACGTAGTCCGGCTCGGAGGTGGAGCGGGCGATCGGGCGGAAGACGCCGACCCGCTGCACCTGGCTGCTGAGCGCATCGAGGACGCCGAGGGCGACCGTGGACTTGCCCGAATGACCTTCGGCGGACGAGATGTAGATGCTCTGAACCATCGGATCCAGCCTACCGAGGGGGTCCCTCCGCCTGGCTGAGTAGAGGCCAGGGATGGGAGGGCGTGCATGCGGCGCTGCTGTGGAGGAGCTTCCTCGAGCGGTGCAAGCCGGCAGTGCGGTGGCGCGGACGCCGGGCGGCGGAGCAGGCGGCCCCGTCAGTCCGGCGGCCCTGCGGACGAGCGGCCCTTGAAAGAAACTGCCGGTTAACGGAAGAAGACCCCCCGCGCACCCGCCAGAGCCCGGTTACCCTTGCTGCGTTTCCGCCCTGGGGGAGTTGGCCTGGATGGCGCCACGCGGGGAGCCGGGTGACAGTCTAACCGACGACGGCGGCCGAGGAGAGCGGGGCGTGTCGGGGTCGTGGTCAGCGGGAGCCTCCGACACCGGCTAGTATCGATGAGTCGCGGCTCAGGTCGTGCCAGGAGGATTCGCCTAGTGGCCTATGGCGCACGCTTGGAAAGCGTGTTGGGTGAAAGCCCTCGGGGGTTCGAATCCCCCATCCTCCGCGAACGGTGTCCGTTGCTCTCGCCAGCACGGGCACCGTTTTGTTTAACCGGTGCGGGCGATCGTCGAGGCCCGGTCGACCGGTGCAGGCGTCCATCGGAGCGGCGCGCTCACGCAACGCCGGGTTCGCGCCGCCGGCGCACACGCAGCCGTAGCCGACGACCTCGCGCCGATTGCGGGAGATCAGCCGTAGAGGTGGTTCGTCCGCGCGCAGGAGTCGGAGCAGAACGCGCCACGACGGGCGACGAGCGGGGCCGAGCAGGCGGCGCAGACGGGGCGGAAGAAGAGTTCGGCTATGGATCGCGACATGATCCGACCGTAGGTGCCGGTCCCGGATCGTGCCCGTCGCCATCCGTATTACGACGACGCGGACGACAGGGCGGCGATACGGACCCTCCGGCGACGCCGACCGTCAGTCGGCGATGCGCTCGAGCCATTCGTCGAGCAGGAGCCGCTCCCCCGCGCTGAGGGGCTCGATCTGCGGCAGCGCCGTCCGCAGGGCGACGGCGTGCGCGACGACCGCACGGGCGGCGGGATCGGTGGGGCCCGCCTCCGCCGTGGTGATCGCCGCGAGGACGGACTCGCGCGAGCGGGACGAGAGCTCGTCGTCGGGGTCGGCGAGGGCGGTCAGCGTGAGGGTGCAGCCGAGCGCGGCCGACTGGAGCAGGCGGGAGGCACGCTCGACGTCGACGGTGAGGCGGCCGGCTTCGGCGACGGCCCGGACCGCGTCGAGGAGGACGCCCCGGGACAGGCGCGCCGCCTCCGACTCCTCCCCCGGCCGTGCGGTGAACATCAGCGCGTAGAGGTGCGGTTCGGCGAGTCCGAAGGCGACGTGGTGATCCCAGGCGGCACGGAGCGCGTCGACCGGGTCGGCCGGCGCCTCGCTCCGCTCGAAGTCGGCGAGGGCCGTGGCGAATCCGGCTGCGGCGGCCGAGTCGAGCAGCCCGCGCAGGTCGCCGAACGTCCGGTAGATCGTGGGGGCCTGCACCCCCGCCGCCGCGCTGATCGCCCGCGTCGACACCGCGTCCCGCCCGCCGTCCGCCAGCAGCTCGACCGTCGCTCGGAGGATCCGCTCCCGCGTCGTCCCGCTCTCACTCATGCTACCGACGCTAACACGCTCCCGTTAGCGCCTCGTCTCCCCGAGCGGCCCGGGTCGCGTCAGCGCCGTCGGGCGGTCCCGAAGATCCCGCGGACCACCTCGCGCAGCAGCGTCCTGCCGGCGCTCGAGCCCAGCACCTCCTCGACGACCGTCTTGTCGCGGCGGGTGGTGCGGGTCCCGCGGGAGGTCGGTGCCGTGCGCCGTCGGGAGCGCTCGGCGGCCTGGTCGGCGGCGCGCTCGGCGGCGGCCCGCTCCTTCGCGCGGCGGGCGGCGTCCGCGGTCTCCTCCTTGGCGCGACGCGCGTCCTCCTTCGCGCGGCGGGCGTCGTCGGCGGCCTGCTGCTCGGCGGCGGCGCGGGCCTCCTCGGCGTCGGCGGCGGCGTCGAGCCGGCGGGTGAGGATCTCGCGGGCGGAGTCGCGGTCGAGGGGCGTGCCGTAGCGCGCGAGGAGCGGGGACCTCTGGGCGCGCGCCTCGCGGTCGGCCTCGGGGGTGGGCTTCATCGAGCCGAGCGGGGCGCGGAGACGCGTCCAGGCGACCGGGGTCGGGGCGCCGCGCTCGTTCATGACCGTCACGATCGCCTCGCCGATGGGGAGCGCCTGGAGGACCTCGCCGAGGTCGTAGTCGCTCTCGGGGTAGGTCGAGACGGTGGCGCGGAGGGCCTTGGCATCGTCCGGCGTGTGCGCGCGGAGCTGGTGCTGCACGCGGGAGCCGAGCTGGGCGAGGACGTCGCCGGGCACGTCCTTCGGGGTCTGCGTGACGAAGACGATGCCGACGCCCTTGGAGCGGATGAGGCGCACGGTCTGGGTGATCGCGGCGAGGAAGTCCTTCGACGCGTCGCGGAAGAGCAGGTGCGCCTCGTCGAAGAAGAACACCAGCTTCGGCTTGTCGAGGTCGCCGACCTCCGGCAGGTCGTTGAAGAGGTCGGCGAGGAGCCACATCAGGAAGGTGGAGAACAGAGCCGGTCGGTCGGCGACTCCGGGGACCTCGAGGAGGCTGACGACGCCGCGCCCGTCGGCGGCGAGGCGGAGGAACTCGGCCGTGTCGATCTCGGGCTCGCCGAAGAACACGTCGGCGCCCTGGTCGGCGAACGCGATCAGCTCGCGGAGGATCACGCCGGCGGTCGCCTTGGACAGCCCGCCGAGCTCGGCGAGCTCCGCCTTGCCCTCGTCGCCGACGAGGTAGGTGAGCACGGCGCGGAGGTCGGACAGGTCGACGAGCGGGAGACCGGCGCTCTCGGCGTAGTGGAAGACGAGACCGAGGCTCGACTCCTGCGTGTGGTTGAGGCCGAGCACCTTCGCGAGCAGCAGCGCGCCGAATCCCGTCACGGTGGCGCGGACGGGGACGCCGGTGCCGATGCCGCCGGGCGCGGAGTACTCGGCGGGGGCCGCCTCCGCCCGCCAGTCCTGGCCGATGCCGCGGGTGCGGGCGAGCAGCGCGTCGGTCGCGGTGCCCGGAGTGGCGAGGCCGGAGAGGTCGCCCTTGATATCCGCAGAGAAGACGGGGACGCCGTGGGCCGAGAGCTGCTCGGCGAGGACCTGCAGCGTCTTCGTCTTGCCGGTGCCGGTCGCGCCGACGACGAGGCCGTGCCGGTTGAGCATGCCGAGCGGGATGCGGACGGGCACGTCGATCCGCGCGTCGCCGTTGACGAGGGCGCCGAGCTCGAGGGCCGGGCCGGTGAACGCGTACCCGGCGCGCACGGCGTCGACGGCGCTCTCGGGGAGACGAGGCGCTAACGGGAGCGTGTTAGCGTCGGTAGCATGAGTGAGAGCGGGACGACGCGGGAGCGGATCCTCCGAGC
>NZ_PSUU01000007.1:0-100056 GCF_002932015.1 Rathayibacter sp. AY1H3 | reverse complement strand
CCCGTTCGAGACGCCGGGCGGCGGCGGTGATCTTCCTGCTCGCCTCGTGCGCTCGGGGGCGCTGGCGCGCACGCCCAGCACCGGCCGGTCTTGCAAGACTCATGCAAGACGTGTTATTGTCTTCTTGTTCGACTTCATCTCAGAGAAAAGGAAAGAACAATGACCGCCTACGTGAACGTGCCCGTGCCCGGAGACCTTGTCATTCCTGTGATGCGTTTCATCGCAGCGCAGAACTCCAGCGCTGCGAGCGTGAGCAGCCTGGGGGCCGCAAGAGTCTTGAACAACGATGACGAGATGATCGAAGACTCGCGAGAGTGGACCCTCGAGGAGTTCGAGGTCCTCCGGTCCGGCGAAGCGAAGTCCATCAAGCTCTTCTGCGAGGTCCTCGACGTCCTTGCCGCGGCGTCGCCGTCGGCGGTCGCCCTCGAGGACGTGGCGAAGGTGACCGGCGTCGAGCCGCTGACCATGCAGCGCGCGTTCGGCCGGGCAACGGTGTGGATGAAGAACCGCATGGGCGGCGACACCCGCTGGCCGATCTTCTGGCCCGGCGACGGCTGGGCGATGACGGAGACCAACGCCTCGCTGTGGAAGTCGCTCGCTGAGTGAGGATGGGGATGGACGGCGTTCTCCTCCTGAAGTCCCGGAGGCTTGGTGTCCGGGTGACGAGAAGCGAGGAGCGGAGCAGGTCGGCCCTCTCTGAACCGCGGAGCCAGGTCGATCACAGCACCCGAAGCGCTCGCGATGACTTCTCCTGTCACGTCGGGGACGGAGCTGAACACCGAGGAGCGGTAGCGAAGCCATGGCGCGGAGTCCTGGATGCGGCGAGTGGCGCCAGTGAAACTGCGACTTCACACGCCGGATCGGATCCGCTCCTCGAGCCGGCAGCGAATGATCCGTCGCCAGATCATTCGCTACTGCCCATGCGCGCATTGTCATACACCACGAGCTCACTCATGAACCACTCGAGCACTTCGACGAGTTGCAGCCGAGCAGTCCGGTCGGCGAGGACTTCGAGATCGAAGGATGGGCGCTTCTCCAATCGGTCGGCGGGCAGGTCGACGCCGCTGACCGCGTTGAGGCGGCTGAGCAGCGCCTGTCGGAGCGTGACGGAGTCGAGCGGCGATCGGCTCCGCATGTGCTGGAAGACGACCTCGACACTGCCGCTCGGGTAGAGCGTCAGCGGCCAGATGCTCTTCGACGCCGGAGTGGAGCCGCGTGCGACGAGGAAGCACGACTTCTCTTCCGCGGCACCGAAGTCCAGGATGCCTCCGAGACGTTCCCACTCGTCGAGGAGCTCGACGACACCGTGGACGGTCGACGGTGCCTGCCTGTCGGCGACGCCGGAGAGGAAATCGGCTCGCTCGCTGTTCCCCTCGTCGGGGACGGAGTCGATGTCGGAGTGGATCGAGAGCCCCACAAGCTCCGCGAGCTCCGGAACCGTCAGCTTCTGACCGGGATCAGCGCGGCCGGCGGGGTCGAAGATCAGGCCCTCGGACCTCAGCAGCTCGTCAGGGGCGACCTCCGCGTGCGGGCTGTCCGCCTCCCAGACGAAGCCCGGCGAGATCTGCCCGGACTGCTTGAGGACCCGGTACGCGTTCGGCACCGGGTTGTGGGTGAGGTACTGCCCGAGGGGAACGGGATGGGTTCCGGCGACTGTCGCGATGTCGCCGTAACTCGCCCACCGGCCCGCAGGGATCGCCGCGACCAGGTCGAGGACGAGCCTCCAGGAGACCCCGGAATCGCGGGTCTCCGAGTCAGTGAGCGGTGCGGCCCACGTCGAGACGATCCTGTCGGCGATCGCGGAGCCGCGCTCGACGATCTGACGCCGAGTCCAGGCCGTCTGGCCGGCGATCTCGCGGTTGAGACGGAAGCTCGACGCGTCGAGGAGCTCCCGCTTCTCGGCGAACGGGCGATTGCTGAGCTCGGAGTTGTACGAGGTCAGAGTCAGGTTCGCGAGCGTGTGCACGTAGGACTCGTGCATCTCGTCGACGGTGTCGAAAGTTTCGAGGTCGCCGGCCAGCGCCTCGCGCCAGGTCTGACTGAGCGTCTGCGGCATGACGTGCTCAATGGTGGCTGCGCTGGGATCCGTGTGCTCCTTCGCGGAGACGTCTCTGTTCCGCCACTCTATGGGAGTCGCGTCCTCGAGCCAGGCAAGGATCATCTTCCGTTGCGCTGGTCGGCCCTGGTAGTAGAAGGGCTTCGACAGGACGGCTTCGCGGATCTGCGCGTCGGTGGCGAAGAACTTCCGCCCCACGGAGAAGTAGCGGTGGAGGGTCGCCACGCCATCCGATTCCCCGACCTCGAGAGGTGCGCGGTAGAGGATCCGCGAAAGAGCCGCGCTGCTGGCTCCGATGATGACTCGGCGGACCATGAACGACTCGAGCAGCCGCAACGACTCGGCGACCTCGGAGGAGCTCACCGAGCCCGCGTCGCGCAGTCGGAGGAGGTGGAGGACGAGCGCATCGGTCGCTGAGAGCCCCCACTGCACATTGCGCTGCAGCGCGGCTCGGACGTCCGGGTCCGGCTCGTTCTCGGGGTTCCGGATCACCGCCAGCAACTGGGCGAGTCCGCTGTACCGGCGGACCTCGGCGACGATCTGATCCTCAGTGAGCGATCGCATCCGATCGACCTGCAGCGAGTAGATGTCTCCCTGCTTCGCATCGGGTGTGGACCAGATCAGGTCGATCCAGAAGAGCGCTTCGAGATCTGCCGGCGAGAGAGCCTTCTGCAGGGGCAGCCACCAGCCGTCGTAGATCTCCTCACTGCGCGACCCGAGCCGCATGAAGATGTAATTGCGCAGCAGATCGCCCTGGGTGAGCTTGAGGCCGGTGTTGTTGAGCGACTCGAAGATCCGGTACACGTTGTCGTGGGCGTGCGCCGTGATGGAGACGAAGACCAGACCGTTCAAAACGGCCGACTCGATGCGGTCCATGTCGTAGGCGTCGTCGGGATCATCGGCGCCGTGCAGCTTCGTGCGGAAGAACCGGTAGGCGTCGAGCACGCCGGACGCCACGGACTGATCGATGTTCCCGTCGACGATCGCCCGGAACGCCTGCCTGTCGGCTTGCGTGGGCAGGACCTTCAACCGATCATCGCCGCGCTTGAACCGGTCGAACAGGTACGTCTCTTCGAGCCGCTGCACCTTCTCGGGGTTCTCCGGCTCCGTCTCCGCTTAGTGGTCGCGGAGGGCGCAGATGAACAGACTGAGGGTGGTGAGGCGTTGCTGACCATCGACGACGAGGAACTGCGACCCTGCCGGCCCGATCTCGCCCAGCGAGAGGACGAGGGAGCCGGTGAAGTGAGTGGCGCCCGGAGGGTCGACGCGCTGCTCGGCGAGGTCGACGACGTCTGACCAGAGCCGATCGAGCTGTTTCACGGTCCAGGAATACGGGCGCTGGTACAGCGGCACGCGGTACTGCTTGGCGCCCTCGAGGACCTGCTGGAGTCGGGTCTCTTGCACGTCCATGAGCGGCTGGTCCTGTTCTTGGGGTGGGCGGTGCACTCAGAGTACGGGCGACCTCTCAGTCGGGAGGCGCCCCACGTAGGGTTCGCAATGGTGTCACTCCACGGGACCCTGAGAGTGGCGGCTCTGCTGAAGGAGTTGGCGAAGTCCGCAAGCGAATGGCCCTCCTGGTGACACCTTGCCGCCGTCTACATTCGGCCGAGAAGGGGACGGTGATGCCCCCACGGTTCCAGCACGCTACTGACCGGCCGCGTCGCTGTTCAAGGCCTCGGCTCCCGTCAATAGACTCGTTCACAAGTTCATGAGGGGTCCTGAAGACTTGAGTAATAATCACGCCACGTTCATCTGGTCAATCGCTGACCTGCTTCGCGGGAGCTTCAAGGCGCACCAGTACGGCGACATCATTTTGCCGTTCACGGTGCTCCGCCGCCTCGACGCGGTACTCGAGCCCACGAAGCAAGCGGTGTTCGCGGCGGTGGAGCAGGCCGCGGCCGCCAGCATACCCGTGCGCGCGTCGCTGCTGCGCAACAAGGCGAGCCACCCGTACTCCTTCTGGAACGAGTCGAAGTTCGACCTCAAGACCGCCCTCGGCGACTCGGAGAACCTCGGGGTGAACCTGCTCGACTACGTCTCCGGGTTCTCGGAGAACGTGAAGGACATCTTCGACAAGTACAAGATTTCCGACCGCATCGCCGAGCTCGACGAGCACGACCTCCTGTTTCACGTCACGCAGCGTTTCGCGGCGGTCGACCTCTCACCGGCGCAGGTGCCGAACGAGGAGATGGGACACATCTTCGAGGAGCTCATCCGCAAGTTCGCGGAGGCGTCGAACGAGACGGCGGGTGAGCACTTCACGCCCCGCGACGTGATCGAACTGATGGTCGATGTGCTGCTCGCCCCGGAGTCGGACACGCTCGCGAAGGCGAACGTCGTGCGGTCGGTCTACGACCCGACGGCCGGCACCGGCGGCATGCTCTCGGTCGCGGAGGATCACATCCGCAGCGCGAACCCGTCTGCCGTACTCACGCTCGCCGGCCAGGAGATCAACCCGCAGTCGTACGCGATCTGCAAGGCCGACATGACGGTCAAGGGCCAGTCGGTCGACGCGATCTACTTCGGCGACACCCTCATCAACGACGGCCACGCCGGCGCGACCTTCAGCTACGGACTCTCCAACCCCCCGTTCGGCGTCGACTGGAAGAAGCAGCAAAGAGCGGTCACTGAGGAGCACACTCTCCGTGGTTACGCGGGGCGGTTCGGGGCCGGGCTGCCGCGGGTGTCGGACGGTTCGATGCTGTTCCTGATGCACCTCATCTCGAAGATGCGGACTGCCGAGCAGGGCGGCGGGCGCGCCGCGATCGTCCTCAACGGCAGCCCGCTCTTCACGGGCGGCGCGGGGTCTGGGGAGTCGAACATCCGCAAATGGGTGCTCGAGCGCGACCTGCTCGAGGCGATCATCGCGCTGCCAACCGACATGTTCTACAACACCGGAATCGCGACGTACATCTGGGTACTCGCGACGAAGAAGAACGCCGACCGGGTCGGCAAGGTGCAGCTCATCGACGGAACCAAGCTTTTCCGCAAGATGCGCAAGGGCCTCGGCTCCAAGCGCAACGAGCTGGGCCCCGAGGACATCGACACGCTGGTGAAGCTCTACAGCGGTGAGGCGGATGATGCGCGGTCGAAGACCTTCGCGACAGAGGACTTCTTCTACCGCACCATCACCGTCGAGCGCCCGCTGCGGCTGAACTGGGCACTCACACCGGAACGGCTGGCCATCGCGCGGGAGATAAAGGCCCTGGCGAAGGTGGAGTGGAAGAACTTCGTCGCGTCGGTGGAGGAGGCGGGGATCGCGCCGACCACGGACCTTGCGGAGTTCCGCAAGCAGCTCAAGCGCCGGCTCGACGACGACGGCGTCGTGATGACTCCGGCGCAGTACAAGGCCTTCTTGGGCGCGCTGTCGGAGCGGGACGAGAACGCGCCGATCGTGAAGGACGCGAAGGGTCGCCCTGAGGCTGATGCCACACTTCGCGACACCGAGAACGTCCCGTGGACCGAAAGCATCCACGAGTACTTCGAGCGCGAGGTGACGCCGTTCGCCCCAGATGCGTGGATCGACGAGTCGAAAACGAAGGAGGGCTGCGAAATACCCTTCACGCGCCACTTCTACCAGTACGTGCCACCACGCTCACTCGAAGAGATCGACGCTGACCTCGAAGCGGTGCTCGGCCGCATTCGCGCGCGCCTTGAGGCGGTGAAGTTATGACGAAGTTGAAGCCGTATCCCGAGTATCAAGGTATTGCAGTTCCATGGCTCGAAAAAGCTCCCATGAAATGGTCGCTACAGGCATTGCGATATCTAGCCGTCGTAGAAACCGGAACGAAAGATACGATCGATTCCGTACCGAATGGGTCCTACCCATTCGTCGTGAGGTCGAAAACGCTTCTCAGTATTGACAGCTTTACTTACGATACGGAGGCTATCCTCACGGCGGGAGATGGAGATGTTGGAGAGGTCTTTCATCATCTCACTGGAAAATTCGATGTCCATCAGCGAGTTTACGTGCTCCGAAACTTTCGGACCATTCTTCCACGATTTCTCTATTACTACTTTTCCTCACAGTTCAAGCGGGTTGTGGCATATGGCGGGGCCCTGACCACTGTCGCATCCTTGCGCCGACCGATGTTTACTTCTTTTCCGGTGCTAGTGCCTTCTCGTGATGAACAGTTAGCAATCTGTGCCTTCCTTAATCGGGAGACGGCGGAGATCGACGCGTTCATCGCGGATCAGGAGGAGCTCATCGCGTTGCTCGCCGAGCGGCGAGATGCGTGCTGGCAGTCCGCTATCGATGGTTTGAACGTGACCGATGTCCCACTTCGCAGGGTGACATCCTCAGTTACCGATGGCCCTTTTGGATCGAGCCTTACTTCGGCGCATTATTCTGACGAGGGCGCGCGCGTCGTTCGTCTCGGTAACATCGGCATCAACTCGTTCAAGGACGCGGACCGAGCCTTCATACCGTTGCCCTATTTTGCTGATCTTGTAGCGCACTCCCTTCGTGCCGGGGACGTCGTAGTTGCGGGACTTGGGGATGATCGCATGCCTCTTGGTCGAGCCGCGGTCGTACCTGATCTGGGTCCTGCAATCGTCAAAGCCGACTGCTACCGGGTGAGATCAAACGGACTTGTCACCGGCGAGTATCTCGCCTGGGTGCTCTCGGCACCACAGACCAGAGCAAGGTTCACCTTAATGGCGAGAGGGTCAACAAGGCAGAGGCTCAACACGGCGGTTGTCCAGGATGTTTTCATCCCCTTGCCGAGCCTTGATGAGCAAAGACGCGTCGTAAATGAGACGAGCGAGATTGTTGGAACGTTGGATGCCGCGATCGCCGATGCGCGTGAGGCAATCGCGCTGTCGAAGGAGCGGCGGGCCGCTCTCATCTCGGCGGCGGTGACGGGCAAGATCGATGTGCGCGGCGTGGCCTGACGGCTGCGGGCGTTGACCGGGGGTTACTGATGGCGATCCAGCACGAGGACGCGTTCGAGGTTGAGCTGTGTGAGTACCTCGCGGCACACGGGTGGGAGTACTCCACCGATGACGAGGGGTACGACACGGAGCGGGCACTGTTTCCCACCGACGTTTTCGCGTGGCTGGAGGCGACGCAGCCGGAGCAGCTCGACAAGCTGGTGAAGCCGGGTGCGAACGAGGCGTCCCAGGTGGTCGGGCGTAAGCAGATCCTCGATCGCATCGTCGCTGCGCAGACGAATGATCCGATGAACGGCGGCGGCACACTCAACGTGCTGAAGACGTCCGTCGGGGCATTGAACGCGAGGTTCTCGCTGTTTCAGACGCGGCCTGCGACTTCACTGAACTCGAAGACGGCCGAGCGCTTCGCGGCGAATCGTCTGCGGGTGATGCGTCAGGTCGTCTACTCGGGTAAGAACGGGAATCGTATCGATCTCGTCTTGTTCGTGAACGGTATACCGGTGTCGACGATCGAGTTGAAGACCGATTTGACGCAGGGCCTCGCCGCGGGGTTAAAGCAGTACGCCCAGGACCGGAAGCCGGAGGGTGAGCCTCTGCTGACCTTCGGTCGGGGTGCTCTCGTGCATTTCGTCGTCACGAACGAGGAGGTGCACATGACGACGAAGCTCGACGGGCCGAACACGCGCTTCCTCCCCTTCAACCGCGGCGCAGCGAACGGCGCGGGCAACACGGCTATTCCGGGGACGAGCCCAACGGCGTACTTCTGGAAGGAGATTCTCGAGCGGGGTACGTGGCTGGATCTTCTCGGGCGGTTTCTGCATTATCGGTTCGAGGAGAAGACCGACCCGATCGATGGGAAGAAGACGTACGCGAAGTCGCTGCGCTTCCCGCGGTATCACCAGTGGCGGGCCGTCACGAAGCTCGAGCGGTCCGTGCTGGAGGAGGGCCCTGGTCACAACTACCTGATCCAGCACTCCGCCGGCTCGGGGAAGACCGACTCCATCGCGTGGGCTGCGCACCGGATGGCGCAGCTGCACGACGCGACCGGTCAGAAGGTGTTCGACGGCGTCATCGTGGTCTCGGACCGGCAGGTCCTCGACGGGCAGCTGCAGCGTGCCGTCGAACAGCTCGAGACCACGTCGGGTGTGTTCCAGCCGATCACGCGCGGTGGGGATGCGTCGAAGTCCGCACAGCTCGCTGAGGCGTTGCTGGCGGGGAAGCAGATCATCGGGGTGACGTTGCAGACGTTCCCGCATGCGTTGACCACGATCGAGAAGCACGCGGGTCTTGCCGGTCGCCGTTACGCGGTTATCGCTGACGAGGCGCACTCCTCGCAGAGCGGCGAGGCTGCCGCCTCTCTGAAGCAGGTCCTCACCGCCGGCGTGGCCGATGCCGATGAGGCGGGGGCGGGGTCGGTGGATGTGGAGGACGTGCTCGCTGATGTGATGGCGCGAAAGGTCGGGGTGGGGACGATTTCGTTCCTGGCGTTTACGGCGACGCCGAAGGGGAAGACGGTTGAGTTGTTCGGCCGTGAGGACGAGACGGGCACCAAGCGCGCGTTCGATCTGTATTCGATGAAGCAGGCGATCGAGGAGGGCTTCATCCTCGACGTGCTGAAGAACTACCTCCCCTACGACCTCGCGTTCACCCTCGCCCACACCGACCGGGCTACTGGGGTGGATGTGGAGATCGACACGGTGAAGGCCAGCAGCGAGGTGATGCGGTGGGTGCGGTTGCACCCCACGAACATCGCGCAGAAGGTCGCCGTGATCGTCGAGCACTTCCGCACGAACGTCCGCAGCGAGCTCGGCGGCCGCGCGAAGGCGATGGTGGTCACCGGGTCTCGGAAGGAGGCCGTGCGTTACAAGCTCGCCATCGACGCCTACCTGAAGGACCACAAGCTCGACGGTCAGCTGGGGGCGCTCGTCGCGTTCTCCGGGTCGGTGCTGGATGCGGAGTCGGGGCCGAAGGACTTCACAGAGACGTCGATGAACGAGGGCCTGAAGGGGCGGTCGTTGGAGGCGGCGTTCGCGGGGGATGAGTTCCAGGTGATGATCGTCGCTAACAAGTTCCAGACCGGCTTCGACCAGCCCCTCCTGGTCGGCATGTACGTCGACAAGAAGCTCTCCGGCATCACGGCGGTGCAGACGCTGTCGCGGCTGAACCGGGTGATCCCGGGGAAGGAGAACACGTACGTCATCGACTTCGTCAACGACCCGGACCAGATCCTCGAAGCGTTCCAGACATACTACGAAGACGCCGAGCTGACCCAGCCGTCAGATCCGAACATCATTCACGACATGCTGGGCAAGCTGCGCAGCATGAGCATCATCGACCCCCACGACGTCGACGCCGTCGTCGACGCGTGGCTGACGAAGTCCAGCCACAACACCCTGTACTCGCACATCAAGGCATCCCGCGACGTGTTTTGGACCCGCTGGAACGACGCCGTTGACACCTCCAACGACCTCGAGAAGGGCCGCCTCGACGAGTTCCGTGGAACGATTTTCGCGTTCGTGCGGGCCTACGACTTCCTGTCGCAGATCATGGACTACGGCGACACCGACATCGAGAAGTGGGCCATCTTCCTCCGCGTCTACCGCCGCGTCATCGAGCGGCAAGACGCAGAACCGTCAGCGATCAACACCGACGACATCGTCCTCACCCACTACCGCCTCCGGAAACTCGAAGCTCAGAACCTCGGCCTGACCTCGGGGCAGACCGGGCAACTACCTGGCGTCACGGCGGCCGGGTCGGCTCAACCGCGGGAGGCGAAGTACGGGCTGCTGCAGGACGTGATCGACAAGATCAACGGCCTGTTCGCCGGCACCGACGTCGACGAAATCAACGGCGTCAGCGCTGCGGAGACGATCCTCCGGCACGTCGTCGACAACCCCAAGATCCAGGCCGAAGCGATGGCGAACACGCCCATCGACTTCGAAACATCACCCACCATCGCCGCGCAACTCGAAGACGTCATCTATGCCTCCGCCGCTGGCCACAGCAACGCGATGAAAGCGCTGCTGCAGAAGAGCGACTTCGCATCAATCGCTGCTGTGCTCGTCGCCATGGGGCTGTATGAGAAGACGAGGAGCGAAGCAGAACGGGCGGCGGCTGCGGGCTGAATACTGCGACGCGGCTCTACTACGCTTCACCCGATTTGGTGGAGACGGTCGGAAGTCAGACATCCTTCCGGCGGCACAGCGGGCGCTCACGAGCGGTTACGGCGGGCCTGGCACCCCGTGTTACGCGATGGTCGAAAACGGCCTGCAAAATTGTAAGGTGGTCCCACTTCTGCCACTGTAGGAGGATGGCTGAACCAACACGACCCACGAAAACCGGCTCTGGAACGCCGTCCGCGTCTGCAAGCGTTACCATCTCACGTAAAGCCCTCGTTGTTGGTCTAGTCGTCGCGGTCGTGATCTTGGTAGGTTTGGCAATCGGGGTCGGATACGCCATCGGGAACGGGAATGGTCGCAGCGGGGTCGGGGTCGCAGCTGAGTCCGCACGACAAACGTCCTCCCCCGCGCGTACAGTAGCCCCCACTCGAGCGGCCAGCACGCCAACTCCGGCATCCGGCCCGGCCGTGACGGTCTTCCAGCTGGGAGACACTTTCACCACGGGCAATGTCACTCTCACGGTGAATTCCATGGAGGCTGTCGAGTCCATCGAGACGACCGAGGGGTCGCCTATTACTCCCGATTCTGGGGGGCAGTTATTCATACTCGGAATGACGTACAGCAACTCGAAGTCGCAGGCCGATCTTTCTTGTGGGAACACCGATCTTTACCTTCAGGCGTTCGATACTCTTGAGCGCGAGATGGCGCCGGTGTTCGAACTCAGCCGCGTCCCCGGCAATCCTGGTTGTAATGACCACTTGCTACAGGATACGCCGCACGAATGGAATTACATATTTCAAGCAATTTCAGGGGCTGAGCCTTACGCTCTCTCGGTTACCGAGACCGACAAGTATCTCGACCCGGTTTGGGTGAATCTGCAACAGTAGCAGTGAAATGACCATCTGATAATCAAGTGCGGTGCGGGCGGCGCCTCTTGAGGCGGATCGCGAGCGGCTACGAGTATTGGTGAAAGATCATCGAATGCGTCGAAGGCGGACCGACACCCTCGGCCCCAATCCGGCAGCCGAGCGGGCGCTGATCGCGGACTACCGTGCAGCGGTCGCCGGCGCCATCCCCGTGCTCGAGCTGAGTGTCGCTGAGGAGTGAAAGCGCGCCAATGATCCGACCGCTTGCCACGACTCCCGCATCGAAACAACCGTGGCTTTCGATGACAATGGTCGAGCGCAGTCGGCGGAACCAGCGGCAGCTGAAGCCGCCTGAGCTGCCCTTGCGTAGGAGTGGCGAGCCGACCAGGTCGGTGGTCCCTCCGTTGCCGCGGCGGATAACGAGCAGACTCAGTCTCAGCGCGACGTCACCGAAGCTCAGCTTGTGATCGCGGAGGCCCAACTCCAAGTTACGCCATAGCCGTACCCTTTCATGGGCGCCTGAAATTCGAGCTTGGTGTAACCGCTTTCGAGCTTAATCTCTGAACCCACCGCGGCTAACGTTGGCCAGTCACCAGCGGGAGCCACCACGCGATTCACGTGAAGCGGACGCGAATTATCGTCAAATTGTATGGCAAGCGAGAAAGTCGGCGTAGGTGCATTCGGGCTCCAACCTATAAAGGAGGGCATTCGCTCTGCGGACTTGCGAACTCGTCGAATGAATTTGACGGTGCGTCTTTGTCCCACCGCTAGCGCGCTTTCTAGTTCAACACGGTAGGTGATTGCGCCTGTGGCACCCACCGTAGGCCCCTCCTTCAGGGTTCCGCCAGCAAGAATTTCGAGCTCCACCTCCTCGGGGCGCGGCCAAAAGAAGCTGATCGGGATAGAGGCAGTTCCTGCGACGATTGCGACTAGAGTAAATTCCTCGTGCCACTGTAGGGCAAAACCACCATTCTCGATGCGGCAAAAGACCTGCTGGTCCTCGATTATGGAGCGGCGCAGAGCACCGACATCTGATACCAGACTGATTGTTTCAGCCGCTATGGCGCGCTCGTTTATTGCGTCAATAGCGGAGTCGAGCATGCTAAACAGCTGATCTGCCGAATCAGCGGGTACGACTACGGCGGATCGAGTGTCAATGAGCCGTTGTGCCGCTGGTGTCGGCGTTCCCACTCCTACCCAGTAAGTGGGGTAGGTCGATTCCGTAGCTAAAAGGAGATTGTAGAGAGCCTTGTCCCATGTTGCAGACCACCCCGATATCACCAAACCGCTATTAGCAAACAGTGCGCCCAGTGTTGCGAGAAGTTTAGGCGAGTAGCTGCTGAGCTCTTTCTCTGTGTTCTTCGCGGCTAAGTCGAGGTAGTCGCCATTGATTTTTAGTAATGCCGGTGTTCTATCGCGAAGTGCCAGTCCATCAGTCTCGAGGTGAGTCGAGACTCGCGCTCGTACGTTCCACTTCGCGAAAGAATTTTCAAATAAGCGGTCAAAATTCGTAGTGACAATGTACTGAATGGAATCCTTAGCTACCATTCGTGCAACTGCCTCATGCGCGATTGAAGGCCGGTGCAGGCCGCTGCCGACGCTGGGCTCGAAATAGGATCTTAAAATATCTCTGCGCGCTAGTGGGGATGGTGAGATTGCCGCTAGCAATGAAGAGTAGTTGAGGGATTCCCCGCGTTGTGAGATCCACCATTCCTCACGCTCACTCGTATCGAGTTCGATCCCATTAGCTTGAGCGATGCGGCCGATTAGGTCGATCATTACGTCCCAGCCCGTGGGAAGTCCGGCGCCACGTGAAACGCCTGCACCTGCCAATAACGCATAAGAGCCCGGTGAACTTTGCATTGCCACGGCGAGCTGAGCGAAGCTGAGGCTCGCGGACAGATCGATCATGATGCGTCCCTCTCGAACAGGGGCAAGTTAGGTGCCAAGTACAAGGCTGGCTGTTCGAGCACTGTCTTGACAAGAGCGGAGCTGCAGTTACGTGCGGATGACAGCAAGTTTTGGTTCCCTGCCCCCCTGCAGGCACTGCTGGCGTTCCGCACCTTTAAGCGAGTCGCCGAAAAGTGAGGGCATGTCAGGGTTCTGGCGTATCAACACGAGCATGCGCGCCGAGACCGTACGCAGCCTCGGGCTCGGGCAGCTATATTTAAGCATCGCAGAGCGACCGAAGCATCATTTCGAGGACGCGTACACCAGCGGAAGAACAAGTTCGGGCCGCTCGGCGAGTTTCATTGCTGCTGCTCATCGTCGGTGGCGTCGGGGTCCTTGTAGCTGGATTGGTTCGCCTGGTCGGCTCGACCTTGCGTACCGCGAGCCACCTGATCCGTGCTGTTTCAAGCATCGCTCTCTGCTCGACTCGAAAGTGACCGCTGAACGCGCGGTGGTTAAGGTGTCTTTGGTGTCACACTGATCACATGAGTGCATGGCGCGATTACCAAGAGGCGACAGCAAACGTGTTTCGAGACCTTGGCTTCGAGGCAGATACCGATCAGACGCTGCAGGGCGTGCGTACGACCCACGCTGTCGACGTCGTTGCGCGATACAAGCACGTCGGATTGCAGTTGACGTGGCTGATCGAATGCAAGCATTGGAAACATCCAGTCAACAAACTTCACATCCTCGCGTTACGGACAATTGTCGAAGACACTGGTTCGGATAAAGGTATCGTCATGGCCGAAAAGGGCTTTCAAAGTGGAGCGGTCGAGGCTACCGTCAAAAGTAATGTAACGACTATGTCTCTAGATAACCTGCGAGAAGCCGCCTCTGAAGCGCTATTGAAGCGCCGACTTGCTTATTTGCCGGCGAGAACTGCAGCCGCTAATGCCCGCTATTGGAAGATACCGAAGTCTATTCGCGAAGATATAGGCTTACGCCCAGATGGCCCCGCAAACGGATATAGCGGCGCGACTATCGTCCGAACTGTATCAGATCTTGTTTACAGTGCGATGGCAATGCAGTTTCCGCCGAGAATGACGTTCATAACTCTGTCAATTCGTGACCTGCGCCAGGCTGTCGAGGTCGCGGAGTACCTTATCTCAGATCTTGAAAGTCGGTTGAGCAAAGTGGAAGCTGATAGAGGTGTTGGACATCCTGGGAAGCCTGTCGGGCGTGGCAAAGATGAGGATGAAGACGTTGATGTAAGCGATGCAGAACTTATGTGGCAACTTAGTCTTCTCTTGGAAACTTCACCCTCAGAGGTAGCCCGTCAGCTGCAAGGCCCTGATCGCCCTGTAGATTGAAAGGAGGTTCTCTTTAGAGCTTCACGACACCGGTCACGGTCATCCGTCTCGACGCTGATAACACAGATAGTGTCGAGCCTCCCGAGGATGACTAGGGTAGGCATGACCTCCCTAGGGCCTTAAGCTTGTT
The DNA here is from genome assembly GCF_002932015.1 of Rathayibacter sp. AY1H3. Taxonomy (NCBI): domain Bacteria; kingdom Bacillati; phylum Actinomycetota; class Actinomycetes; order Micrococcales; family Microbacteriaceae; genus Rathayibacter; species Rathayibacter sp. AY1H3. The sequence goes on along the minus strand of NZ_PSUU01000007.1, from coordinate 85,732 downwards.
CCTCAGCGAGCGCTTGGTGGCTCCCGACCTCACTTCCGCCGGTTCAGCACCTTCGTCCCCACGCCCGCGATCGCAGCTCCCACGATCGGCGCGACCAGGAACACCCACAGCTGCCCCAGCGCGTCCGGCCCTCCGAACACAGCGGCAGCGATCGACCGAGCCGGGTTCACCGACGTGTTGCTCACCGGGATGCTGATCAGGTGCACGAGCGTCAGCGTGAAGCCGATGGCGAGCGGCGCGACGGCCTTGTACTCGCTCTTGGCGGTGACGGAGAGGATGACGGCGACGAAGACGGCGGTCAGGACGATCTCGGTCAGTAGCACTGCGCCGAGGCCGAAGCCGCCAGGCGATCCAGCGCCGTAGCCGTTGGAGGCGAAGCCGGAGTCGCGGGCGGCCGCGAGGTAGCCGGCGGGGCCGTCGGCGGCGACGAGGAAGACCATTCCGGCTCCGATGAGTCCGCCGAGGATCTGGCTGACGATGTAGCCGGGGATGTGCTTCCACTCGGTCCGGCCGGCGATGGCGAGGCCGATGCGGACGGCGGGGTTGAAGTGGCCGCCGGAGATGTGGCCGACGGCGTAGATGCCGGCCATCACGGCGAGGCCGAAGGCGAGGGCGACGCCGAGGAAGCCGACTCCGAGCGCGTTGCCGGAGTCGGGGAAGGCGGAGGCGAAGACCGCGGTGCCGACGCCGCCGGCGACCAGGAGGAAGGTGCCGAACGCCTCCGACGCGTAGCGCGCTCCGGCCGAGTACTGCTCGGCGTGCTCGGTGCGCTGCTCGCTCGTGGTGCGGCTGGCGGTGTGGGGGCGGGCCATGATCGTTCTCTCTCTCGGGTCGGGGGAGTGCCTGCGGGGTCACCGGGCACCGGGACACTCCAGCACTGGGCGGACGGGCCGGAGCATGGTCGCGGAGGGCTCTCAGACTCCGTCGCGTGACGGTTCCGTGAGCGGCCTGGAGCCACTCGCTCGGCGGCCATCCGGGCGCCCCTACGCAGGTGCCCGTCACCGTAGCGATCGGCCGACACCCACACGTCCCAGCACCGGGGACAGGCGGGAATCACGCCCCAGGTGGCACGAGCACCGCTTCATCCACCTCCCTCTTCTCCTACGCGCGCCTCCCTGCCACGGTGCGCTGAACCGGTTTACAAAACCGGTTCAGACGCGGCGACGAGCGAAGGAGCTCCCATGGCGGGCAGACCGACGATCCTCGACGTCGCGCGCGAGGCCGGCGTGAGCAAGGCGCTCGTCTCGTTCGCGCTCAACGACCGGCCGGGCGTCTCGCCCGACTCCCGCGAGCGGATCCTCCGCGTCGCCGCCGAGCTCGGCTACCGGCCCAGCCTCACCGCCCGCTCCCTCTCCACCAGCGTCTCGTTCGCGGTGGGACTCGTCGTGGCGCGCGACCCGGCGGTCATCGCGGCCGACCCGTTCTTCCCCTCCTTCATCTCGGGGGTCGAGCGGGTGCTCGCCGAGCGCGGCCGCGTGCTGGTGCTCAGCGTGGTCGATCCGGGCGCCTCCGAGGAGGCCGTCTACCGCACGCTCGCGGCCGACCGCCGCGTCGACGGCGTGTTCCTCACCGACCTCCGGCAGGACGACTCCCGTCCGGCGCTGCTCGCCGAGCTGCAGATCCCGGCCGTCACGCTCGGGCGGCTCGAGGGCTCCTCCTCACCCGCCGTCGTGATGGACGACTCCGCGGGCATCGCCGACGCCGTCCGGCACCTGGCGGAGCTCGGCCACCGCCGCATCGCCCACGTCGCGGGGCCCGACCACCTGCTTCACTCCTCCCGCCGCCGCGAGGCTTTCACGCGGGCCTGCACCGACGCGGGGCTCGAGCCCACCGCGCTCGTCGCCACCGACTTCAGCCCGCAGCAGGGCGCGGCGGCCACGGAGCGGCTGCTCGACAGCCCGACCCCGCCCACCGCGATCGTCTTCGGCAACGACCCAATGGCCATCGCCGGCCTCGGAGTCGCGCACGCCCGCGGCCTCCGGCTCCCCGACGACCTCTCGATCACGGGCTTCGACGACTCCGAGATCGCCGCCCACGTCTACCCGTCACTGACCTCGGCCCGCACGCGCCCCGCGCGCTGGGGCGAGGAGGCCGCCCGCACGCTGCTCGACCTCATCGAGTCCGGCAGCGCCCCCGACGTCGACCTCGAGCCCGCCGGGCTCGTGGTGCGCCACTCGACCGCTCCTCCGCGGCCGTCGACCCACTGAAGACGCGTGCGCACCGTCGCGCACGCCGGACAAGGAGAACACCATGGCCCCCTCGACGACGAGACGCTGGCTGACCGGGATCGCCACCGCCTCCCTCGCGACCCTCGCCCTCACCGCCTGCAGCGGTGGTGGCGGAGCGTCGACCGACCTCACCGCCACCGGCCCGATCACCATCTGGTACTCGAACAACGAGCAGGAGGTGCAGTGGGGCAAGGCGATGGTCGACGCCTGGAACGCCGACCACCCGGACGAGGAGATCACCGGGCAGGAGATCCCCGCGGGCAAGAGCAGCGAGGAGGTCATCGGAGCCGCGATCACGGCCGGCAACGCGCCGTGCCTCGTCTTCAACACTGCCCCCAGCGCGGTCGGCCAGTTCGAGCGCCAGGGCGGACTCGTCGACCTCTCGAGCTTCGACGGCGGCGCCGACTACATCGAAACCCGCAGCGGCGACCTCGCCGAGCAGTACCAGAACGCCGACGGCGAGTACTTCCAGATGCCGTGGAAGAGCAACCCGGTCGTCATCTTCTACAACAAGGACCTCTTCGCGAAGGCGGGACTCGACCCCGAGAACCCGTCGCTGTCGACCTACGACGACTTCCTCGCCACGTCGAAGACGCTCGTCGAGTCGGGAGCCGCGCCCGCCGCGATCCAGCCCGCGCCCACGAGGGAGTTCTTCCAGACCCAGTTCGACTTCATGCCGCTCTACGCCGCGGCAACCGGAGGGACGAGCCTCGTCGAGGACGGCAAGGCCACCTTCGCCGACGACGACGGCTACGAGGTCGCCGACTTCTGGAAGAGCCTCTACGACCAGGGCCTCGCCGGCCGCGAGCAGTACCAGGGCGACGCCTTCGCCGACGGCCAGGCCGCGATGTCGATCGTCGGCCCGTGGGCGGTCTCGGTCTACGACGACCTGAACTGGGGCTCCGTCTCGGTGCCCACCCCCGACGGCACGCCCGCCGAGGACACCTGGACCTTCAGCGACGCGAAGAACGTCGGCCTCTACTCCGCCTGCGCCAACAAGGGCACGGCCTGGGAGGTGCTGAAGTTCGCGACCAGCGAGGAGCAGGACCGCTCGCTGCTCGAGACCACCGGGCAGATGCCGCTCCGCACCGACCTGCAGACCACCTACGCCGACTACTTCGAGGCGAACCCCGCCTACCAGCGCTTCGGCGACCAGGCGAGCCGCACCATCGAGGTGCCGTCGGGACCGAACACCGTGCAGATGCTGCAGGCGATCCGCGACGCGTGGGGCAAGACGGTCATCTTCGGCGAGGGCGACGTGAAGACGGCGCTCGACGGAGCGGCCGAGACCGTCACCGGGCTCGCCGGCCAGCAGTGACCCGGCCGTGACCACCCTCACCCGCCGGCCCGCGCCGGCCGGGGCGCCGGGGAAGCGGAGCCTCCTGCACCGCGTCCTCGGGCCCCAGCCCCTCGGGCTGCTGTTCGGCAGCCCCTACCTCCTCTTCGTGCTCGCGGTCTTCGCGTTCCCAGTCGTCTACTCGGTCTGGATCGCGTTCCACGACTTCTTCTTCGCAGCTCCCGGCGTGCAGGTGGAGCGGCCGTTCGTCGGCCTCGACAACTTCGTCACGGCCTTCTCGAGCCCGCAGGTCATCCGCTCCTTCGGCAACATCGGGATCTTCCTGGTGATCAACGTGCCGCTGACGGTGGTGCTCTCGCTCCTGCTCGCCGCGGCGCTCGACAAGGTCGTGCACCTGCGGACGTTCCTCCGCGTCAGCTTCTACGTGCCCTACGTCACGGCGAGCGTCGCGGTCGTCGGCGTGTGGCTGTTCCTCTTAAACGGGAACGGGCTGGTCAACAGCCTCCTCGGGCCGCTCGCGCCGAACCCGTCGTGGCTGATCAACGAGCAGCTCGCGATGCCGATCATCGCGCTCTACGTCACCTGGAAGCAGCTCGGGTTCTACATCCTGCTGTACCTGGCGGCGCTGCAGAACGTGCCGAAGGAGCTCTACGAGTCGGCCTCGACCGACGGCGCCGGACGCATCCGCCAGTTCTGGTCGGTGACCGTGCCCAGCGTGCGGCCCGCGACCCTTTTGGTGCTGCTGGTGTCGACCGTCACCGGGGCGAACCTCTTCACCGAGCCCTATCTCCTCACCGGCGGAGGCGGCCCCAACGGCGCGTCCGCCTCGCCCGTGCTGCTGATGTACCAGCTCGGGATCCAGCAGGGGCAGCCCGACGTGGCCTCGGCCATCGGCGTGGTCCTGGTGCTGCTGGTGCTGGTCATCGCCTATCTGCAGAACCGTTTCGCGGGGGAGAGGAACTCATGAGCACCCTGTCCAGTGCTGGAGGCGCCGCCTCGGCCGTGCCCGCCGCCGTCGCCCCCGAGAAGTCGCCGCGTAGGCGCCCCGTCGGCTCCAGCCGCGGAGCCGTGATCCTGCGCGGAGTCGTGCTCGCGATCGGCGCGATCGTCTTCCTCTTCCCCTTCTACTACATGATCGTCGGCTCCCTGCAGACGGATCCGGACCCGACGCTGGCGGGAGCGATCCCGGAGCCGGGCAACCTCACGCTCGACAACTACGTCAACGTGAACGAGCGGATCAGCCTGCTCACCGGACTGGTCAACTCCGGGATCTTCACCGGCGGTGTGCTGCTGTGCACGGTGTTCTTCGGCGTCCTCGCCGGCTACGCGCTCGCGATGCTGCAGTGGCGGGGGCGCAACGCGGTGTTCGCGCTCGCCCTGCTGGTGCAGGTCATCCCGTTCCAGCTGCTGCAGATCCCGCTCTACGTGCTGATCGCGCGCGACTACGGCCTCGCCGACAGCCACCTCGGGATGATCCTGCCGTTCGCCATCAACTCGACGGCGGTGATCATCTTCCGGCAGTACTTCCTGCAGCTCCCCAAGGAGCTGTTCGAGGCGGCCCGGATCGACGGCGCCGGCGAGCTGAAGCTGCTGTGGACCATCGCGCTCCCGCTGGTGCGGCCCGCGCTGGTGACCGCCGTGCTGCTGACCTTCATCGGCCCCTGGAACGAGTTCCTCTGGCCGTTCCTCATCACCAAGGACGCGTCGCTGCAGCCGCTCGCCGTGTCACTGGCCAACTACATCTCGAACGTGGCGTCGTCGACCGACAACCCGTTCGGGGCGATCCTCGCGGGAGCCGTCGTGCTCGCCGCGCCCGTCGTGGTGCTGTTCATCGTGTTCCAGCGCTACTTCGTCTCGACCGATCTCGGATCCGGAGTGAAAGGCTGACCATGTCTCCCACCCTCACCACTGTCCCCTACCGTCTCGAGCGCGTCGGCGTCGTGATGGAGCCCGCCCCGGGCGACGAGCTCGAAGCCGAAGGGGTGCTCAACCCCGGCAGCGGCCGCGGACCCGACGGCGAGCTCTACCTCCTGCCCCGGATGGTCGCCGCCGGCAACGTCTCGCGCGTGGGCCTGGCCCGCGTGATCGTCGAGGGCGGCGTGCCCGTCGGAGTCGAGCGCGAGGGCGTCGTGCTCGCGCCCGACCGCGGCTTCGAGCGCGGCGCGCACAACGCCGGCGTGGAGGATCCGCGCATCACCTTCATCGAGGCGCTCGGCCTGCACGTGATGACCTACGTCGCCTACGGGCCGCTCGGGCCCCGGACGGCGCTCGCCGTGTCGGAGGACCTCCGCGACTGGCGGCGCCTGGGCCCGGTGACCTTCGCCTACGACGACGCGCTCGACATCGATCTCGGCCTGTTCCACAACAAGGACTGCGTGTTCTTCCCCGAGATCGTCGCCGCGCCGGACGGCACCCGCTCGTTCGCGGTGCTGCACCGGCCGATGTGGGACCTCGGCGAGACGCGGCCGGGCGAGGGCGTGCGCCTCCCGGCCGGGATCGAGGACCCGCGGCAGAGCATCTGGATCAGCTACGTGCCGGTCGATGAGGTCGACCGCGACCTGGCGAGCCTCACGCGCTGGACGCGGCACCGGTTCCTCGCGGGCCCGGAGTTCCCGTTCGAGGAGCTGAAGGTCGGCGGCGGACCGGCGCCGCTGCGCGTGCCCGAGGGGTGGCTGCTCATCCACCACGGGGTGACCGGAGTGATCGACAGCGCCTTCGCGCAGCAGCAGCACGTGAACTACTCGGCCGGAGCGATCCTCCTTGACGGCGACGACCCGTCGCGGGTGATCGCGCGCACCGCCGAGCCGCTGCTCGAGGCCGAGACGGAGGAGGAGCGCAGCGGGATCGTCCCGAACGTCGTCTTCCCGACGGCGATCGAGGAGATCGACGGACAGCACTACGTCTTCTACGGCATGGCCGACTCGAAGATCGGCGCGGCCCGCCTCGTCCGGACGGACGGCTGACGCCGCTGATCGAGTCCGTCGGCGCCTCCCGCTGATCGAGCAGCCCGCATCACGGGCCTATCGAGATCCGCCCCCGCACCCCACCCAAGGAGAGTTCGATGACGAACACGCTCACCAGATCGGCGGCCGTCCTGGCCGCCGCCGCCCTCACCGTCGGGGGCCTCGCCCTCGGCGCGACCCCCGCGCAGGCGGCCGAGCCGCTGACGAACACGGCGCACCTCGACTTCCTCCTCGACACCGCCACTCCGGTGCCCGAGCCCGGCCACACCACCTACCGGCTCGACGAGGAGCCGACCCTGGTGATGCCGTGGACATACGCCGACGCCCGCGACGGCGGCGCCTTCGAGCGCGTGGGCGGCGGCCGCCTCGATCCGGCGACCGGCGACTACGAGCAGGGCGCGTTCAACACCGACGACATCTCGCGCGCCGCGGTCGTCTACCTCCGCCACTGGCAGCAGACCGGATCGACCGAGAGCCGCGAGAAGGCCTTCGAGACGCTCCGCGCTCTCGCCTACTTCCAGACCACCGAGGGCGACGACGCCGGGAACGTGGTGCTCTGGATGCAGACCGACGGGGAGCTCAACGCGAGCGCCGAGCCGGTCGAGCTGCCGGATCCGAGCGACTCCGAGGACAGCTACTGGCTCGCCCGCACCCTCTGGGCGCTCGGCGAGGGCTACGCGGCGTTCCGCGACACGGATCCGGAGTTCGCCGCCTTCCTGCAGGAGCGGCTGCGCCTCGGCGTCGCGGCGGTCGACCGCGAGGTGCTCACGCGCTACGGCGAGTACGCGCAGGCCGACGGCGTGCAGGTGCCGGCCTGGCTGATCGTCGACGGCGCCGACGCCACCTCGGAGGCGCTGCTCGGCCTGTCCGCCTACCTCGAGGCCGCCCCCGACGACTCCGCGGTGCGCTCGAGCACGGCCGAGCTCGCCGAGGGCGTCGCCGCCTACGCCCGCACCACGACGGAGGCGGACACCACCGCCTGGCCGTACGGCGCGATCCTCCCGTGGACGAAGTCGCGCACGCTCTGGCACTCCTGGTCGTCGCAGATGGCCGGCGGCCTGGCCGCGTCGTCCGCGGCGCTCGACGACTCCTCCCTCCTCGAGCCCGCGCTCGTCGACGGCGCCCGCTTCGCCCCGGAGCTGCTCACCGCCGGCGGCCCGGACAACGGCTGGAACCCCACTCCGACCGACCGCGTGCAGATCGCGTACGGAGCCGACTCCCGCCTGCAGAACTCGCTCGCCCTGGCCGACGTCACCGGCTCCAGCGCCTTCACCGACCTCGCGGCCGTGCAGGGCGCCTGGTTCTTCGGCCTGAACCGCAGCCTCGGCCCGGTCTACGACCCGGCCACCGGAGTCGTCTTCGACGGCGACCAGGCCGACGGCTCCGTCAACCGCAACAGCGGCGCCGAGAGCACGATCCACGGCCTGCTGGCGATGCTGGCGCTCGACGAGCACCCGGACGTCGCCGACCGCGCCCGCTCCGTCGCCACCGAGCGCTCGCGCGACGGACTGACGCTCGTGGAGGCGGAGAGCGCGCGCGGTGGCACCGTCGTCACGCCCGAGTCGTCCTGGACGGGGGAGGCCGGCTGGAGCGGCTCGTACCTCTCGCTGACCGACCCGCGCCGCGCGGTGTCGATCCCGATCGGTCCGTCCACGCAGGACCGCGTGGTCGAGGCCGTCATCGACCAGCCGCAGCGCGGCACGGAGCGCACGCCCCTGAGCGTCTGGACGTCGGGCTCGCGCCCGCTCGACCTGCTCCGCTCGACCGTCGGGTCGCAGGGGGTCACCGAGGCGTCGGGCGCGCTGCTCCCGGAGAAGCTCCGCCGCACCGTGCCGGCCGGATCGACGAGTGTCCAAGTCCGCCCGCTGAGTGGGCAGACGCGCCTCGACGCGCTGCTGGTGCGACCGCTGGTGACGCGCCTCGTGGTCGAAGGAGAGGGCGGCCGCACCGAGCTGATCCGCAACTCCACCGACGGAGTGCGCACCACGGCGATCGGCGTCTCGGGCGGCTCCGGCACCCTGCGCGTCTACTCGCAGGACGGCGCGCTCGTGAGCGAGACGTCGCCGTCCGGTGCCGTCTCCGTGCAGCTGCCCGCGCAGGGCTTCGCGGTGCTAACTGACTGACTCCCTCGTGGGCCGCCGGCTCCTCCGGCGGCTTTACATTTACAGGGCTTCAATCGCGGCTGGTTCTTGATCTCCTCTAGATCAAATTTGCTTCGCTGCAATTTTCGATAGTCCTACTTGTGCATTGAGGAATCAACTGGGACAGTTACACGCATGCCGTCCGCAACTGTCTTCGACCGGTCTCAGCCGATTCTACCCACCTCACTCCCCGCGCAACGCTTTTACGCAGACTTCACGATAGTGAATGAGTACTATTGGTCAGCCGCCGCTGGCATGGCTGCTGTAGGTGGCGTGCTACACCACTTGACAGACTCAGATGACTTCCGGACGCACCTTGGTCTAACTCAGGGCCGCTTCGATAGGTCGCTTAATCACAACACTTCGCAGTTCGCGGCCGAAATGAAAATTGGCAACCAGTGGCATCGGCGAGCCACACTCGTGATTCTCCTTTCTGCTTTTGAGAAGTATATGAGCTCGGTCTGTTTTCTCGCGGCCCTATCGGATCCCTCTCTCGAGCCCGGCTTCCCAAAGCACATTGAGGGACTTTCCTTACTCAAAAGGAACATCAAATTAGCAGAGCGAGATCTTGAGGGAGTGGTCAAAGGGGATTGGAGCTCACGCATCGCCGCTTACTCCCGCCTTTTTGGTCCGAACGATTACCTGATTGCGCAGGTCGGCGAGCTGGAAAAACTGCGCAATGCACGGAACAAGGTGGCGCACACCTTTGCGGCCGGGACGCAGGGGACCGCTTCGTCGGGCATCATCAATTTATTTGCAGGTGCCCGAGGGATGCTAAGTGAGCAACTTCTGGCACCGTCTGAGAAAAATCTGTTGAAATGGTTTGACCTCGTCCGCGGAGCCGTTAAGTCGGTTGATACGCAGCTGGTGCAAGAATTCATTGGGGGCTTTGAGGTGGTTGCGCTGTTCCTCGAATGGAATGCAAACCCGCAATGTTTTGAAAAAAAGTTCGGCTTGTCCACATATAACCCTGCCTATCCTCTTAGTAGAAACTTCAAAAAATTCCTGGCAGTAGCGCTTAAATATCCGATGACGTCGCGAAGTTATGTCGAATCAGTCATCGCTTACGCAACGAAGCTTTGACGTAGGTGTGCGATTACCTAAATCCCACCTAGTACCGAGGTCGGCCTAGCTCGGTCCGAACACGTTCACGAAGTTCATCTCGATCACCATTGAAGTCATCTCCATAGACCAAGCGATCGAACTTCGCCCCGGCTTTAGCGAGCACGGTTGACGGCGAGCGGTTATCGACGAATTTTGGCCATAGATATCGTCCGAGCGCGATCACGTCTTCCAAGTCATAGGTGCATCCAGCAGACAAATTCTCGGCCAGTTCTGGATATTGCTCTAGAATTTCGGTGAAGCTCATCTCGGACCAATTGCTGGGGCGCCTGCCAGGATAGGGCGCTACTGCGGTGGCGCCAGTTAGAAGAGCTTGCGCGCGGCTAGGGAGTTCGCTTTCTCGAAAGTCGACGCCGTGCTCTGCTGCAAGGTATCTCGCGTAAAATATCGGAGAGAATTTTGCATTGCGAAAGCAATGCGGAATCAGGTGATTTCGCAAGTTTTCAATATTATGATCCTCGGCACCAGCAAGCATATCGAGAAATAGCTCCGTCCGACTATATGCCGAGTAGCCCTTCACGCCCAGTCTTTCGAAAGCGCCGACACCGATCACGACTTCAACATCGTTGACATCCTCACCCTCTTGCAGCGGTAGAACATGCACTCTCTCACTTGAGGCATCTGAATATGCCATCTGCGTGACGCGTTCCGCGAGGTTTCGAAGAAGTTTGACCGGGTAGTGTTCGGGCAGGTCGGCAAGAACTTCGAACATTCCATTGAAGTCGTCGACTCCAAACTCCTGGACGCCGAAGGTGTGTCCGGGCACTGTGATACTCGAACGCGACAGTCCCTTCGGGCGATTCGGACCCACTCGGCCTACGAAGATGAGGCGTTTATTGAAGGTTCGCAACTGGTCATCTGAAAGGCATGAGACCAATGTCGCAAGAAGATCCAGAATATGTGGGTCTCGCAAGCTGTAGCCAATAAATATAACTGGATGCTCTACAAAGAGGGTCATTATCTTCGCTATTAAATAGGGGTTTTTGCGACGGTAGGCGGCGTAGTCCTCCCCGGTGAGAACGAGACTTCGCGGGTTCGAGACGGAGCCATGAATCTTGTAAATCTCTCCGATGTATTGAGGAGCGGCAAAGAGAATGTCTTGCTGCCCGACGTATACTCGAAAGTCCGGAAATGCCTCTTCTAAGACGCAATCGTAATTCGTAGTTATGACCGCATGAACTTTTGCCCGACTTAACGTCTCGCGTTCGGTGAGAAGTGTGGTCTCCGTTAGTTCTTTCAGGCCACCTATATATTTTGCAATCATAAGTTTCAGTGGATCGCCAGCACCTGGTAGGGGCTCGGTGTTGCCGCTCCTGACCTGCTCATACTTGGGAGTTGTCCACCATTCCGAATGAAACTGCTCTGCTATAAGCGAAGAGATCTGTGGTAGTCGGTCGTCTTCCGCTGTTGCCTCGGGAAGGCGGCTTGAATAGTAATCAAGTGGATATTCTGTCAGTCCGGCAGCGTATTCGACGAGCCCATTCCAGTCTGGGGCTCCAAGGTACCGACGAGACAGACCGGAGCCCACGAACAGGATTGGTAGTGACTGACTCGAGCCGAGGAGCTCGGCAAGGTCGTCGAGGCTATCCATAGTTAGGTCTGACATGCCGCAAGACTAATTGCCCTACACACAGATGTCGAGTAGTTGCGTTGCGAGAGACCTCTTGTCAGACAGGATGATGGCTGTGAGATCAAGTCGGCTCGTTCTTGGACGCCAAAGCCCTGAAGAAGTTATTGAGGGAAGGTCGGGTCCGCCTGGGGTTGTGGTGCCTTGCAATTACTGCTGCGCCTGCTCGGCATGCCCGACTCCAGCACTGTGGGTGCCGGGGTGGTGAGTGTCTGAAGGGCGCTCCGGACCCCCGCGAAACAGTTCTGTCAACCTCCATGAGAGCGCTCTCTCGAAAATGCTTGACCTCTCCGTGGGGGCGTGCGTAAGCTCGCCGCACACCTCGTGAGAGCGCTCTCACACACGCGGCACAGCACACGTGGGAGCGCTGTCCGGAGTGCCCCAACCACCATCACGAAGGAGTGACCGTGCTCGCATCACGACGTGCCGGGGTCGCCACAGCGATCGCCGGCGCCGCCACTCTCGCCCTCCTCGTCTCCGGATGCACCTCCGGCTCGGACGCGGCAGAGGGCGGGAACATCGAACTGACCGTCACCACGTTTAACGCCATGGGCTTCGACGAGCTCTACGGCGAGTACGAGGACGCCAACCCGGGGATCACCATCGTCCCGAACAACATCGACACCGGCGGCAACGCGCGGACCGACGCGTTCACCAAGCTCGCCGCCGGGTCCGGACTCGCCGACGTCGTCGCCATCGAGGAGGGCTGGCTCGGCTCCGTCATGGAGGTCTCGGACCAGTTCGTCGACCTGCGCGACCACGGCATCGAGGACCGCAAGGCCGACTGGGTCGACTGGAAGTACGAGCAGGCGACCGACCCCGAGGGGCGCGTCATCGGCTACGGCACCGACATCGGACCCGAGGGCCTCTGCTACAACACCGCCGCCTTCGAGGCAGCGGGCATGCCCACCGACCGCGCCGCCGTCGCCGAGATGCTCGGCGGACCGGACGCGACCTGGGACGACTACTTCGCCGCCGGTCAGAAGTACCACGACGCCACCGGCAAGGCCTGGTTCGACCACTCCGGATTCGTCTGGAACGCCATGGTCAACCAGCTGCCCGAGGGGTACTACACCTCCGACGGCGAGCTGAACGTCGAGGGCAACCCGGAGCTCGAGGAGCGCTGGGGCCAGCTGACCGACGCCACCGCCTCCGGCCTCTCGGCCGCGCAGAAGGCGTGGGACTGGAACAAGGGCAAGTCGTTCACCGACCAGACCTTCGCCACCTTCGTCTGCCCGGGCTGGATGTTCGGCACGCTGAAGAGCAACGTCGAGGCCGGCGGCGGGAACGCCGAGGCCACCGGCTGGGACTTCGCCGACGTCTTCCCCGGCGGCCCCGCCAACTGGGGCGGCTCGTTCCTCTCTGTCCCGACCCAGTCGAAGCACCCCGCTGAGGCCGCCGCGCTGGCGTCGTGGCTCAGCGAGCCGGAGCAGCAGCTGAAGGCGTTCGAGGCGGCCGGACCGTTCCCGAGCACCCTCGACGCGCAGAAGGAGCTCGCCTCGGCGGCCGCTCCCGACCCCGGCATGAACGACTCCCCGACCGGCGCGATCCTCGCGCAGCGCGCCGAGGGCGTCGTCGCCCAGTACAAGGGCCCGGACGACTCGCTGATCCAGGAGAACGTCTTCGGACCGGTCCTGCAGAAGGTCGACCGCGGCGAGATCGACGGCAAGGAGGGCTGGAACGAGGCGCTCCAGCTCCTCGGTGAGCTCGTCGACTGATCCGGTCGGGCCGACGCCCGGGGGCTGACGCCTCCGAGCCGACGCCCAACCGATACGGGAGGTCCGGCCGCCACCGGACCTCCCGGTCCCCGTGCGGCCGGGCCGCCCGCATCCCGGGCCGGCCCCGCCGCACGGGAGAAACGCTGCCGTCCGCCGACCCGAGGCCTCTCCGGCCCCGCCGCCCGCGACTCCTCCCGGTCGGCCCTACCGCCCGCGACCCTCCCGGCCGGCCCCGCCGCATCCCCTCCGACTCCGACTCGACCTCGAAGAGAGCGCCATGACGAGCACACTCACCCCGCCGGCCACGGCGACGCCCCCCGCGGGGAAGCGGCGCCCGGCGCCCCGACTCCCGCTGACCTTCCGCCAGCGCGCGAGCCGCTTCGACGTGAAGGCCTCGCCCTACCTCTACATCTCGCCGTTCTTCCTGCTCTTCGCGCTCACCGGCGCGTTCCCGCTGGTCTACACGCTCGTCGTGTCGCTCTACGACTGGCAGCTGCTGCAGGGCCAGGGCGACTTCGTCGGGTTCGCGAACTTCGCGGCCGTGCTCGGCGACCGCTTCTTCTGGAACTCGATCGTCAACACGCTGAGCATCTTCCTGCTCTCCACGATCCCGCAGCTCGCCGTCGCGCTGCTGCTCGCGGCCGCCCTCGACCAGGCGCTGCGGGCCAGCACCTTCTGGCGGATGAGCATCCTGCTGCCGTACATCGTCTCGCCGGTCGCGGTCGCGCTGATCTTCTCGAGCGTCTTCAGCGACCAGGAGGGCCTGATCAACAATCTGATCGGCCTGGTGGGCATCAGCCCGATCGAGTGGACGAACGACCGCCTCGCCAGCCACGTCGCGATCGCGACGATGGTCAACTGGCGCTGGACCGGCTACAACGCCCTCATCCTCCTCGCCGCCATGCAGGCCGTGCCGCGCGAGCTGCACGAGTCGGCCGCGATCGACGGGGCGAACGCGTTCCGCCGCTTCCGCTCGATCACGATCCCCAGCATCCGGCCGACCCTGATCTTCGTGATCATCACCGCCACCATCGGCGGCCTGCAGATCTTCGCGGAGCCGCGCCTGTTCGACGTGTCGAACGCGGGCGGCATCGGCGGCTCGGACCGGCAGTTCCAGACCACCGTCCTCTACCTCTGGGAGATGGCGTTCTTCCGCCAGAACTTCGGCGAGGCGGCCGCGATCGCGTGGCTGCTGTTCCTCCTGATCGTGCTGATCGGCCTGCTGAACTTCGCGATCTCGCGGCGGATCGCCTCCGTCGAGAACCGGATCTCGCAGCGCTCGAAGCGGCGCTCCGCCCGCCCCGCGACCGCGGACGAGATCGCCGCCGCGGACCCCCTGCTCACCACCACCGGCCTCGGCCAGAACGAGAGCGAGCGATGACCGCCCCCGCCACCTCCGCCGCCTTCCCGGTGCGCCGCGTCCGCGCCTCCCGCGCCGGCCGCGTCGACCGGCCCGGCTTCCTCACCTACGGGCTGCTGAGCGCCTTCATCCTCGGCTCGACCTACCCGCTGTGGTGGTCGTTCGTCGTGGCGAGCGGCTCGAACGCGACCCGCAGCGAGACCCTGCCGCTCGTCCCGGGCGGCAATTTCCTCGCCAACGCCTCGCAGGTGCTGACGGCGATCCCGTTCTGGACGGCGCTGCTGAACAGCGTCATCGTCTCGGGGATCATCACGCTGTCGGTCGTGTCGTTCTCGACGCTCGCCGGCTACGCCTTCGCGAAGCTGCGGTTCCGCGGGCGCGACGGCCTGATGATCGGAGTCGTCGCGACCATGGCGATCCCGACGCAGCTGGGCATCATCCCGCTGTTCATCCTGATGCGGCAGCTCGGCTGGACCGGCTCGCTCGGCGCCGTGATCGTGCCGACGCTGGTCACCGCGTTCGGCGTGTTCTTCATGCGGCAGTACCTGGTCGACGTGATCCCGGACGAGCTGATCGAGGCGGCGCGCGTGGACGGAGCGAACCAGTTCCGGACGTTCCTCACCGTCGCGGTCCCGGCCGCGCGACCGGCGATGGCGATCCTCGGTCTCTTCACGTTCATGATGGCGTGGACCGACTTCCTCTGGCCGCTGATCGTCCTCAGCCCCACGAATCCGACGCTGCAGACGGCGCTCGCGCAGCTGCAGTCGGGCTACTACGTCGACTACTCGATCGTGCTGGCCGGCGCCGTGCTCTCGGTGATCCCGCTGCTGGTGCTGTTCCTCCTCGCCGGACGCCAGCTCATCGCGGGCATCATGAGCGGAGCGGTGAAGGGCTGAGGCCCGGAGACTCCCGCGGGACCGGGTCGGGGGACATCGGACCGCGGGACGGGGGCCTCGGGCCCGGGGCCGTGGTGCCCCGGGTCCGGGGGTCGGGGGGTGCGGTGAGGGATCGGGCAGTGGACTGAGCGGCCGGCGGGTTCGTGGCTCGGCCGGTCGTCGTGCTCGGCTCATCCCGACCGTTGCCGCGCAGGATCCCGCCGATCACGCTCCGCCCGAGACCTCCTGGCCCGACCTCCCGCCGCCTAGGCTGGCGCGGAGGAGGCGACATGGAGCCGAAGGACCCGCGCGACGAGGACCCCTCGAGCGGGCCGGCGCAGCCGCGTCCAGGGGACGGGCCGACGCCGTCGGAGCAGGCGCTGCGCGCCATCCGCGATGTCGCGAACGGAGCGGATCCGACGAGCGAGGCGTTCCGGCTGTCGAACGACTTCACCGACCGGCAGGCCGAGCGGCTCCGGAGACTCCTCGCGCGCTTCCGCCGCGGGCGCTGACGGGCGCGAGGCTCCCGGCCTCCGCCAGTGTGCGATCGATCGCCGCGCGCCGGTCGCGCCGGTGATCGCCGAGGCAGCGCCCCCGACCGCTTCGCGCCACCCCGAACGGCCTCGATCCGCGCCCTCGCAGGCCGCGGACTCACTCCGCCGGCCCGCTCCGCCGCCCCGCATCACCCCCGAATGGCCGCGATCCGCGCCCCTTCACGCCGAGGACGCCCTCCACGGGCCCGCTCCTCCGGCGCTCGGCTAGCCTCGGAGGCACCCGCGAGGAAGGCCTGCATGACCCACGACACCGCCTCGGCCGCCCCGACCCTCGAAGCCGTCGCCGCGCTGGCCGGAGTCTCCCGCGCGACGGTCAGCCGGGTCGTCAACGACTCCCCGCGCGTGAAGGACGGCGCCCGGACGGCCGTGCTCGCCGCGATCGAGCAGCTCGGCTACGTGCCCAACCGCGCCGCGCGCTCCCTCGCCAGCCGCCGCACGCAGACCGTCGCGCTCGTGGTGCCGGAGTCGGCGGCGAAGGTGTTCGCGGATCCGTTCCTCGCCTCAGTGGTGCAGGGCGCCGCGATGGCCTTCGCCGGCACCGAGTACACGCTCACCATCGTGATCGCGTCCGAGGCGGCGCCCGAGAAGACGCGGCGCTACCTGCTCGGCGGCAACGTCGACGGCGCGCTCGTCGTCTCGCACCACAGCGGCGACCACTCCTACGCGCAGCTCGGCGCCTCGCTCCCCGTGGTCTTCGGCGGGCGGCCGCTGACGGAGGAGGGCGGCAGCTACTTCGTCGACGTCGACAACACCGGAGCGGCGCGCACGGTCACCGAGCACCTCCTGGGCCTCGGCCGCACGGCCCCCGCGATGATCGCGAGCCGCCAGGACATGCCCGCCGCGATCGACCGCCTGTCGGGCTGGCGCTCGGCCGTCACCGCCGCGGGGCTCGACGACTCGCTCGTCGAGTACGGCGACTACTCGCCCGAGGACGGCGCGACCGCGATGCGCCGCCTGCTCGACTCCGGGCGGCCTATCGACGCGGTCTTCGCCTCCAACGACCAGATGGCGGCGGGCGCCCTGACGGCGCTGCGCGAGCGCGGCCTCACGGTGCCGGGCGACATCGCGCTCGCGGGATTCGACGGCGACTACTTCGCCGAGGCGAGCGAGCCGCGCCTCACCACGGTGCGCCAGCCCTCCACGGGCCTCGGCGAGGCGATGGCGGACGTGCTGGTGCGCCTCCTGGCCGGCGAGGAGGTGCAGCGCGTGACGCTGCTGCCGACCGAGCTGCTGGTGCGCGGCTCCACGGTCGCGGGCGCGTGACCCTGCGCTGAGTGCGCTGACCCGTCCGCTGAGTCGCCCGGATCGGCTCCCCGCTGCGGTGTGTCGCGAGCCGATCCGGGCGACTCAGCGCGGGACGGGCTCGTCGGGGATCTCGAGCAGGTGGAAGGGACCCCGGGGGAGCGGGCCTGTGCTCCACAGCGCGACGACGGCCCAGCCGAGGTCGGCGTGCGCGACGGCGCCCTCGGGCAGGGTCCGGGTGAAGAGCGCGTAGTCGATCCCGTCGAGGGGGAGGGCGCTCACGTCCCACGCGGGCCGGTCGGCGGCCAGCTCCTGGGACCGCGCCTCCGCCGCCGCCATCGCCGCTCGCGTCCGGTCCCCGGGCAGGCCGGCGGGGATGGACGAGAGGAGGAGCGAGCCGATCGCGAGCGCAGCCGTCGCGACCGGGTCGGTGACCACTCCGTGCACCGAGCCGCGCGGGCCGAGGCGGACACCGGTCAGCCGCAGCGTCCGGACTGAGTACGAGCCGCCGTCCCGCTCGGCGCGGACCGCGAGGTCGTCGACGGGCCCGTCGTCCGTGCGCCCGCTCCCGTCGACGGACCACGGATCGGAGACGGGGACCAGCGCGCGCACGCCCTCATCCGACTCCCTGCTGCGCCGCCGGTCAAGAGGCGCAGCTGGAATGCGGCCCCGGCAGGCCGGCCGGTCGGTGGGGACGCGTCAGGCGCGGAGCGCTCGCAGGACCCGGTCGACGTGCCGCTCGACCCACGTGCCGGTGAAGGGGCCGCTCCGCAGGAGCCATCGGTGGAGGATCGGGCCGAGCAGGAGCTCCGCCGCGCCGGAGGGGTCGGCCGCTCCTCCACTCGCGAGACGCGCGGCGATCGCGCTCAGCTGGGGCTCGAGCAGCAGGGTGCGGTACTGCGCGGCGAGCTCGGTGTCGGTCTGGATCGCAGCGGTCACCGCGCGCAGGAGCGGCTCGGCCACTGGGTCGCTCAGCTCGGCGGCAGTGCCGGTGACCAGGAGGAGCAGGTCGGCGCGCAGATCTCCGGAGTCCGGGACGGCGACGGCCCCGTCAGGAGTCAGGCTCCGCGCGAGGAGCGCGTCGAAGAGGATCGCACCGGTGGAGGGCCAGCTGCGGTAGAGGGTCTGCTTCCCGACTCCGGCGCGGGCGGCGACGCCCTCCATCGTCAGGCGCGGAAGCCCCTCGGTCCCGACGAGGTCGAGCACGGCGGCGTGCACGCGCTGCCGTGTCCTGCTGGTGGCCATTCTCCGATCCTACTGCGAAACGAGACGGAGCGTCTTGTTCGGAGTAGCGTGCAGGCATGACCACTCGACAGACCTGGCTGATCACCGGAGCCTCCCGCGGGCTGGGGCGTGCGCTCGTCCTCGCGGCGCTCGCCGAGGGCCACTGCGTCCTGGCCGCGGTCCGGGGCGCGCACTCCCTGCCCGAGCACGAGCGGCTGCAGGTCCACCGGCTCGACGTCGCGGACTCCTCCGCAGCCGCCGGCGCCGTCGACGCGGCCACGGCGATCGAGGGGCGCCTCGACGTCCTCGTCGACAACGCGGGCTACGGGCTCATCGGCACGGCGGAGGAGGTGGGCGAGGACGAGGTGAGGGAGCTGCTGGACGTCGACCTGCTCGGTCCGCTCTGGCTCTGCCGGGCCGCGCTGCCTGTGATGCGGCGGCAGGGGTCCGGACACATCGTGCAGATCTCGACCGTCGGCGCGGTGGGGACGATGCCGACGCTCGGGGTCTACAACGCGGCGAAGTGGGGCCTCGAGGGCTGGACGGAGGCGATGGCCGCAGAGGTCGCCCCCTTCGGCGTCCGCGTGACGCTCGTGCAGCCCGGGGAGATCGCCACCGACTGGGCCGGCGGCAGCATGCGGTTCGCGGCGCCGATGCCGGAGTACGACGACCTGCGGCGGGAGCTCTTCGGAGCGGCCGAGGTCCCCTGGCCGACCGACGGTCCGCAGGGAGGCACGCCTCCGGCCGAGGTGGCGGCCGAGATCCTCGCGCACGTCGCTGATCGGAGCGACGCCCGATTCCGTCTGCTCGTGGGCGACGACGCTCCCGGTCAGGTGCGCGCCGCGCTCGAGAAGCGCCTCGCGGACTACGCCCTCGACCCGCGCTGGGCTGCGTCCGCGCTCTGAGGGACCGCCGCTGAGGTGCCCGGATCGGCTGGCAGTTCCGGCGTGTCGCGAGCAGATCCAGGCACCTCAGTGCGGAGCCGCGGAGATGCTGAGGCCCGCAGGCGCGGCTCAGAACTCCTCGTAGTTGTAGGGCTCCGGGTCCTCGTCGATCACGGGGCGCGCGATCGTGGCGCGGTTGCTCTTGATGCGGGAGCGGATGTCCTCGACGGCGGCCTCGACGGCGCCGGTGGTCGACTCCTCGTCCTTGATGGAGACCTCGACGGGGACGGCGACCAGCTCGCTGCTCGCGTCGAGGGTCATCTTCGCCTCGATGAGCTCGCCGTCCTCGGTGAACGCCGGGACCGTGACCGCTTCGGAGTGCTCCTGGCGGTCGATCGCGGTCACCAGGTCGAGGAGGGCCTCGGTCACGGCGTCGGTCGTCACGAAGCTCTTGGAGGCGTAGGTCAGCTGCTGCATGCCTCCACTCTCCCGAACGGGAGCGCCCCTCGCGCGGGGTTGCGCCTCGTCGGCCCAGCCCGTAGCGGAGGGGCAGCACGACCGGCGCGGGCGCGAGGAGTCAACCCTCTAGGCCGCGATCCGGGCGTCCGCTTCCCTGGTGGCGGGGCCTCGGGAGGAGGCGCGGGGGTCTCGGGATCCCGGGGCCCCGGCACTCGATCGGGAGGGGACCGGATGCGGCGTCGGGGACTCCGCGGCGACCGGGCGTTCCAGGGCGGCCTCCTGATCGGAGTCGGCCTCATGGCGGCCGTCGACGAGATCGTCTTCCACCAGATCCTCGCCTGGCACCACTTCTACGACCGCTCCACTCCGGCGATCGGCCTTCTCTCGGACGGGCTGCTGCACGCGGCCGAGATCCTCGCACTCGTCGGCGGCGGCTTCCTGCTCGCCGACGCCCGGCGCCGATCCGCTCTGCGTCCGCGCACGGCGTGGGCCGCGGGGCTCACGGGGGCGGGGCTGTTCCAGCTGTGGGACGGAGTCGTGGACCACAAGCTGCTCCGGGTGCACCAGGTGCGCTACGACGTCGGCCTGCTGCTCTACGACTCCGTCTGGATCGCCTCCGGAGCGGTGCTGCTGGCGGCGGGCCTGCTCCTCCTGCCTCGGCGACGGCGCGCGACGGCGTGACCCCGCACGCCGACCACACCCTGCTCGACCCGGGCCTGCTGCTCCTGGTCCCGCTGGCCGCGGCGGCGGCGCTCGGAGGGGGCGCCGCGGCCCTCGAGCGGCGGCGCGGACGGCCGTGGCCGCTGCACCGGACCGCCCTGCTCCTCGGCGGGCTCGCGACCGCGGCGCTCTGCTTCACGGGTCCGGTCGCGGAGTGGTCGCACGCGGATCCGCGCGGGGCGATGCTGACGCACCTGGTCCTCGGGATGCTCGCGCCGCTCCTCCTGGTGCTCTCGGCCCCCGTTGCCCTGGCCCTGCGCGCGCTCGACGTCACGGCTGCCCGGCGGCTCTCGCGGCTGCTCCGGAGCCGCCCGGCCCGTCTCCTCGCCCACCCCGTGACAGCGCTCCTGCTCTCGACGGGCTCCCTCTGGCTCGTGCACGCGACCGGACTGCTCGCCACCGCGCACGCCGATCCGCTGCTGCACCTCGCGCTCAGCGTGCACTTCCTCCTCAGCGGCTGCCTGATGACGGCGGCGCTCGCCGGAGTCGATCCGAACCCGCACCGCGCCCCGTTCGGCCTGCGCCTGGGGGTGCTCGGAGCGGGCATCGCCGCGCACGGGCTGCTCGCGACCGTGCTCTACGCGGAGGCTCCGGACGAGACCGGACGCCAGGCGGCGCTCCTGCTGTTCTACGGCGGCGACCTGCTCGAGACGGCGCTCGCCGTGGTCGTCTGCGCCCGGCGCTTCGCGGCGACGGCGCCCCGGCAACCCCCTCCGCCGAGCGCGCCCTGCTCCCTACGCTCGGACGCATGCTCCTCATCTTCGGGACCCGAGCCGTCGAGGACCTCCTCCGGACGCTCGTCTTCGTCTGCCGCGTCTGCGGGCAGCGCGACGAGCAGCGGATCTTCCGCCGCCGGACGCGCCTCTCGCTCTTCTTCGTCCCCGTCCTGACCGTCTCGACCCGCTACCTGCTCGAGTGCTCGCACTGCGGCACCGTGTCCCCGATCAGCAAGGAGGAGGCGCAGGGCTCCGTCCGCTGGGCCGGCAACTCCGACCAGTGACCGCCCCGAGCGGGAGGCTCTCGCGGTGCGCTCAGCGCACCGGAGCCGGCACCGCCGCGGGGCGCGCGGCGACCGCGGCCGCGCGCCGCGTCGCCCAGTTGTTGAGCAGCAGCGCCGTCACGACGATGGCCGCGCCGAGCAGGGCGACGGGCCCCGGCCGGTAGCCGCCCGCCATGCTGATCGCGAAGGTCGTCACCGGGACGAGGTTCTGGAAGAGCGTGCCGTTGAGGGCGCCGAGCAGCTTGATGCCCGTGTTCCACAGCAGCACGGCGACGACGCCGGCCAGGAGGATCAGGTAGGCCAGCTGCGGCCAGGCCGCGAGCACCTCGGCACCGGTCGGCGGGCGCGCGGAGCCGGTGGCTGTCGCCACGGCGACCGCGACGGCGATCGAGGGGCAGCCGAGCGCGGTGGTGAGCGTCGAGTACCGCAGCGCCGACCAGCCGGGGAAGGCCGCGGCTCCGCGCGTGTAGACGACCCAGCAGATCGCGCCGAGCAGGGCGAGCAGCTCGCCGAACCCCAGCTCGCCGTCGAGGAGGAGGGCGACGTCGCCGCGGGTGACGACGAGCGCGACTCCGGCGAGCGCGAGCAGGATGCAGCCGACGGTGGCGGCCGGCGGCAGGCGACGCGCGCCGATGCTCGCGAGCACCGCGCCGATCGCGGGCATCATCCCCATCATCAGGCTGACGTTCGGGGCCGAGGTGAACCGCAGAGCCGTGAAGGCGAGCAGGCCGAAGCCGGCGAATCCGGAGGCGCCGAGCAGCGCCAGCCGCCACCCGCGGCCGTCGAGCCGGAAGGCGCGGAGCCCCTCCGCCCGGGCGAGCAGCAGGGCGAGGACGACCGCGGCGGCGGTGTAGCGGATGAGAGTCATGAAGAAGGAGTCGACCGTCGCCGCGATGCTGTCCGCGACCGGCAGCATGCCGCCCCAGAGGATCGGCGGGATCAGGCAGAAGAGCAGACCTCGCGACCGCATGGCGCCCCTGACCCGTCGGGTGCGGCTGCCCCGGGCGGGGGCCGTCGCTCGATGGTGGACCCCGGCGGCTCGACGCACAAGAGCGCCGCCGACCCCCGAACGGCCCGTCGCGGGGCCGAGCGGAGAGGGGTGCGCCGGGTGTGGAGGAGGCTCAGCGAGGCGAGGGATCAACTACGACGAAGACAAAGAAGCCGCAAGGACCTTGTACAGCCCCTTTAGGGTGACAAATTTTGCTTGCTTCCATCATCTCCGTGCCCCTAGGTTGATCGCAGCACCCCCCGATGCTGTCCTCTGTCAGGCCCTGCTCCGATCCCCCCGTCGGACGCCGTTCCTCACTCGGGTCGCGCCCACCCCGGCGACGACCTCCGTTCCGCGCGGGCGCTCATCAGCGCACATCGGCCCCCGGCCGCGGAGAGGAACAGTCATGAGCACACAGCCCGGCCACGGCGCGGACGAGCGGACGGCTCCCCGTCGCCGGGCGACCTGGGAGGCGCACGACGAGACGGCCTCGCGCCCGCTCTCGGGACGCCGTGCCGCCCGCTCCGGGCGCGAGCGGGTCTCCGCTCCGCGCCGCCTCGCGTCCGCGCTGCCTGCCGGAGCGGTGACGATCCCCGCTGGAGCGGTGACGATCCCAGCCGCCCCGACCGCGGTGCTGGAGCGTCGGGCCGCGATGAACGAGCGTCCGGCCGCGCCGACCGCCGTGGTCGAGCGTTCGTCCGCCGCTACCGCCGTCCCGGAGCGTCCGACCGCCCCGACCGCGCTCCTGGAGCGCTCGGCCGCCCCGACCGCGCTGCTCGAGCGTCCGCCGGCCCCCACTGCGGTCCTCGAGCGCACCGGGCTCCCCGCCGTCGACGCCGACCGGCTCCCTCCGGCATCCACTCCGATCCGCGGCACGCGCCCCCGCAGCGGCCGCCGCGCCTCGTCGCGCATCGGCGACCTGGTCGCCGCCCTCCCCGCCCACAACGAGGAGGCCGGGATCGCCGCGGCGATCGAGGGCCTGCGCCGGCAGACCTGGCCGCCGGACCGGATCGTCGTCATCGCCGACAACTGCACCGACGCCACGGTCGAGATCGCTCTCGCGCACGGCGCCGAGGTCTTCGTCACCGTCGGGAACAGCCACAAGAAGGCGGGCGGCCTCAACCAGTTCCTCGCCGAGGTCCTCCCGGGGCTGCAGGACGACGACCTGGTGCTCGTGCAGGACGCCGACTCCGCGCTCGACTCCGGGTTCCTCGAGATCGCCCGCGGCAGGCTGCACGGCGGCATCGGCGCGGTCGGAGGAGTGTTCCGCGGCGGCGAGGGCGGCGGCTTCGTCGGCCACCTCCAGCGCAACGAGTACGCGCGCTACGCCCGCGACGTGCGCCGGCTGAACGGGAAGTGCCTCGTCGTCACGGGCACCGCGGCCGTGCTCCAGGTCGCCGTTATGCGCCGCATCAGCGCGGCCCGCCTGGCCGGCTCCCTCCCCTCCGGAGACGGCATCGGCGGCATCTACGACACCACCGTCCTCACCGAGGACAACGAGCTCACGTTCGCGATCCGCCACCTCGGCTACGACGTGCTGAGCCCTGCCGGCTGCACCCTCGTCACCGAGGTCATGCCGACGTGGGGAGACCTCTGGCGTCAGCGCCTGCGCTGGAAGCGCGGAGCGGTCGAGAACTGCGTGCAGTACGGCTTCACGCGGGTCACGGCTCCCTACTGGGGGCGCCAGCTGCTCACGATGCTCGGCTGCATCATCACCTACGTCTACCTGGCCACGATCGTCTACGCCGTCGGCTGGGGCGAGCTGAGCCTCCAGCCGTTCTGGCTGGCCGTCACCGCGATCTTCGTCGTCGAGCGGATCGTGACGGTCCGCGACCGCGGCTGGCGGTACATGCTCGCCGCCGCGTCGATGTACGAGCTCGTCGTCGACCTGTTCCTGCAGGTCGTCCACACCAAGGCCTACCTGGATGCGCTGACACGCCGTCGGCGCGACTGGTGAAACAGAGAGAGAGACATGTACAACCACATCGGAACAGCCGCCGGAGCCGGAGTCGGTGCCGGAACGCTCGCCATGACCGGGTTCGACTCGGTCTGGCTGGCACTCGCGGCCTTCGCCCTCATCGCTGCGGGGACCGCCGTCCTGCGCATCGCTCCTCGCCGCAAGCGCGAGGTCTGAGACACGGTGGCGGGCGGGGGACAGCCCGCGCCCGTCACCGTCCCACGACCGCCGTCGCCGCGGAGGTCCGGCTCGCGGTGGAGTAGCCGGTCTTCGTCCCGGTGACGGTCAGCGTGATCCGCTTCCCCGCCTGAGCCTTCGTGAGCGTGAACCGCGGCGACGTCGCTCCCGCGATGGCCGCGCCGTCCGCCTTCCACCGGTAGGTGAGGTTGACGGGAGTCGGCGTCCACGGACCCGGGGCTGCCGTGAGCACCGCTCCGACCCGGGCCGTGCCCGTGACGGTCGGCGTCGCGGCGCCGAGGGTGCCGGCGGCGACCGGTGCGGTCGGCTGCGAGGTCGTCGGGCCGGAGCCGTCGGCGGCGCTCACCGTCACCGTCACCCGCTTGCCGACCGCGGAGGAGGGGACCACGAGATCCGGACCCGTCACTCCCGCGATGTCGACGCCTCCCGCCGCCCAGCGATGCACGAGCGGTCCCGTCCGGCCGGCGGAGGAGGACAGGGTCGCGCCCACCGCGGCGGTCCCGACGACGACCGGAGCCGGCGCCGCGTCGGACCGGTAGACCGCGACGTGGTCGACGAGCATCGTCCCGCCGGAGCTCTTCGGAGCGGCTGCACTGTCGCACCCGCACACGCCGTTCGGCAGCCCGCCCCCGATGGCGAGGTTCAGGATCAGCAGCACGTCGTTCGGGACCGCGGCCTGCCACGCGGCCGTCCCCACCTCCGACTCCCGCACCACGTGCCGGGTGACGCCGTCGACGAGGAACTCCACGCGCTCGTCGCCGGGCACGGTCCGGTCGAGCAGGGCGGAGTAGCGGTGGAACCCCGTCACGCAGGACGCGCAGTCCAGCATCCCGCTCGTCCGGCCGGCGGGCTCGTCGCAGGGGCCGCCGTCCGGCATTCCGCAGTGCAGCGTCTGGATCACCTGGGCGGTGCCGTTGACGGCCTCGAGCATGTCGAACTCGCCGGTCGCCGGCCAGTCGATGACGGCGTTCGCGTCCCGCCCGAGAGCCCAGAAGGCGGGCCAGTAGCCGGTGGCCTGCGCGACGTCCGGCAGCTGGATCGAGGCGGTCATCAGCAGTCGGCCGCCCGCCGGCGCCGAGAACGACTTGTCGGCGGTGACGATCCGCCCGGAGGTCCAGGCTCCGGCGGAGTCGCGGAGGGCGCGGATTCCCAGAGCGCCGCCGCCCGTGAGGAAGACGTTCGCCGTCGACGCGGTCGTCCGGTCGACCGCCCCGGTGCCCCAGGTGCCGACCTCGTGCTCCCACTGGCTCCCGACCGGCGCGCCCGCCGGCCCGGTGAAGTCGTCGCGCAGGAGCGTGGTCCAGCCCGGGGCGTCGGCGGGTGCCGCCGTGACGGCCTGGCCGGCGGACGAGGCGGTCGGAGTCGTGGACGCCGGTGCGAGGGCGGCGACCGCCTGCGGGGGTGTCGCCGCCAGCACTCCGAGGCACAGGGCCGCGAGGGCGAGGGCGAGTCGCGGCCGGTCGAGGAGTCGTGAAGGCATGGCGAGTCCTCTGCGTCGAAGGGGCGCGCAGCTGCACGCGCCTCGACGCTAGTGAGGAGTACTCGCTCTATCCCCACCCTCCAGGCGGGGTGATCTCCGGCACGAAAGCTCACGACCGGGCTCGGCCGGGCCGGGTCCAGGGTGCTGGCAGAGGGGCGGCCGCCGTCGCCTCCGATCGCCCGTTCGAAGGAGAACACCATGCACCGTCGTCTCACGGCCACGCTCGCCGCGATCGCCCTCGCCCTCGGAGGGGCCGTCGCCGTCGCTACCCCCGCCTCCGCCGGGCAGCTCGTCTACCGGAACGGCGGCCCGGGCAACTGCTACGAGGTCCGCTCGCAGCGCGACTCCCTGGGTCGCGCGCAGGTCACGGTGTGGTGGCACTGCGACCAGGCGAGCAACGTCAAGGTCATCTGGAAGAACGGCCCGGACAGCGGCTGCAACAAGATGAGCGTCATCAACCGCAAGTTCAGCGACAGCTCGGGAGTCGCGTCCCGCTTCGACCGCCTCGTCTCCTGCTGACGCGGTCGGGCTGCCCCTGATCCCTTCCGCGAGACGCCACCTCGGTACGCGGCACGCCGCGCGAGGTACTCGGGTGGCCTCTCGCGGGAGGGGGGCGGCGGCGGCCCCGCTCAGTGCTCGGCGCGCCCCGAATCCTCGATGAGGCGCACCTTCACGTTCACGGCGAGCGGCCCCGAGACCGACGGGTCGGCGGCGAGCAGCGCGTGCATCCGCTCGCCCACCAGGCGGAGCGTCTCGGGGGCCGGCAGTGCGGCGGACGCGGCGATGTGCGCGCTCACCGTGGTGAACCCCTCCGACCGGTCGATGTCGACCAGCACGTCGGGCTGCCGCAGGTCCAGCTTCACGGCGAGCGCGTCGGCCGCGGCCTCGACGATCGGCTGGGCGGGGTAGACCCCCGCGACTCCCTCGATGTCGCGGATCTCGGCGGTCAGCCGCTGCGAGAGCTCGGTGTCGTCGGTCATTCCCGCTCCTCCCGGTGGGGGTACACGTCGTCGACGGTCACGTCGATCGCGCCGACGGTCAGCTCGGTGTGGCGCTCCAGGGCGTAGCGGATGCGCTCGCGCAGGCGGTCGGCGGCCACGGCGACCGGCAGGCCGAACTCGAGGGCGCAGGTCACGTCGATCCGCACCACCGCGCCGGGAGCCGAGACGTCGCCGTCGAGGGTGCAGCGGCCCATGATGACGCCGCCCATCGTGTCGCCGGCGCGGCGGATCATCCCGCGCACGGCCGCCTCGGTGAGCGCCAGGCGGAGGGTCGGGTCGGGGTGGCGGACGGGGATGTCGCGGCCGGAGCGCACCTCGGAGCGGATCGCGTCGAGCAGGCCGGCGATCCAGACCTCGTCGCGGTCGGGCTCGCGGTCGGCCTCCTGGCGCAGCGCCCGTGCCGAGAGCTCGGTGAGGCGGGTGAGGTTCGCGAGAGCGAGCCGGCACGCGGCGGAGTTCTCGATCGAGGGGTCGCGCGGCTCGCGGCCGCGGTCGAGGTACTCGCCCAGCTCCTCGAGCGTGTGGCCGTCGAGGTCGTCCTCGGGCACGGCGGCGTCGTCGGTCATCGCCATGCCTCCAATTCGTGGAGCAGGAATCGACGGGCCCGGGCGAGGAGGCCGCGGACCGTCGAGACGGGGAGTTCGAGAGCGTCGGCGATCTCCTGGTAGCTGTAGCCGGCGGTCTCGCGGAGTAGCCAACAGCGTCGCTGATCAGCAGGCAATCGGTCCAGCGCTTCCCAGACCGCGTCCAGCTGGAGTCGCGCCTCCACGATGCGCTCGGGGGAGTGCTCGGGCGGCGCGGGCGGATCCCAGTCGTCGATGTCGTCGTGGCGGCGGCGGACGCGGATCCGGTCGATCGCCTTGTGGGTGACGATGCGCATCAGCCAGTTGCGGATGTGCGCCGGGCTGTCGAGATCGGCCAGACGCCGCCAGCCGGTGAGGAACGCCTCCTGCACCACGTCCTCGGACTCCGCCTCGGAGCCGAGGAGCTTCGCGGCGTAGACGCGCATGAGCGCGCCGTGGCGGCGGGCGAGCTGCTCGAACGCCTGCACGTCGCCGTCGACGGCGCGCGCGGCGAGGGTCGCGTCGGACGCGTTCAGGAGGGGGTCGTCGTCGATGAGCGCCTCCTCCGCGGTCCCGCGCGCGGTGTCCCCGCGCGCCGATGCCCTCAGTGTGGGGCGCCGTCCGGCATGACTACCAGCCTTGACAACGGGCCGCCGAATCCGCTGGCCGGATTGCGAGTGCCGCCGATGGGGGACGTCTCGAGACGGGATTCGTGACATTCCGGCTCCTCGACACGTCTTGATTCCGTACCCCTCGTGCGTCCCCCCGAGCGCACGGACCCCGAACCCGGAAGAAGTCCCCATGCACTGCTCCCTCCGCCGCCGCCCCGGGCGGACGTCATGAGCGAGTCGACCTTCACCCTCGGCAGCCCGTTCGCGGGCGACGAGCGGGCCGACCGGCGCTACGAAGCCTCCGGCGACGATCCGTCCGCCGCGTCCGCCGTCTACTCCGAGGCGTACGGCGGAGGCGAGTTCCGAGTCGCTCCGTCGCAGCGCGGCTTCTCCTACCGCTACGCCGTCCGCGGCAGCGACCGGGTGACCCTGCGCACCTCCGACTGCTCGGGCGCCCTCACCGGCCAGGTCCCCCACCTGAAGGAGTACGTCGTCGGCTGGTTCCGCGCCGGCGGCGGACGCCTGAACCTGCCGCCGTTCACCCGGACCGGCGCGCTGTCGGCCCCGTTCCTGTTCCCCGCGGAGCGCCAGTTCGGGCTCGAGTTCGAGCCGCACCGGCAGAACCTCATCCACTTCGCCCCCGGGTTCCTCGAGGACGTCGCGACCGAGACGCACGCCGGCCCCCGCCAGCCCGTCTCCTTCGACCACGGGGCGGACGCCGACCCCGGCGTCCTCGCCCGCTGGCGCGCCGCGGTGACGGAAGCGAGCGCTGCGCTCGCGACGGCCGCGATCACTCCGCTCGTGCGCTTCACCGCCGAGCTCGACCTCGCCCGCGTGCTGCTCCTGCTGTTCCCGTGGCGCGCGTGGGACGTGCCGGCCGTGCTGCGGCGCCCGTCCGCGTCCCGCACCCGGGTCGCGCTCGACTTCCTCCAGCACCACGCCCACGAGCCGATCACCCCGGCAGACGCCGCCCGCGCGGCCGGTCTGCACACCCGCACGCTGCAGCAGGCGACGAAGCGGCACCTCGGAGTGTCGCCGTCGGTCTACCTGCGCGACGTGCGGCTGGACCGCGCCCACTCCGACCTGGTCGCCGGCGACCCCTGCTCGACCACCGTCGCCGCGGTCGCCCGCGAGTGGGGCTTCGGCAACCTCGGCCGCTTCGCGAGCGCGTACCAGGTGCGCTTCGACGAGAAGCCGAGCCACACGCTGCGCCGCTGACGCTCAGCCCCTGCGAGCCCGAGGGCCCGGACCGTCTCAGGACGGTGCCGGGCCCTCGTCGTCTCCGGGTGTGTCCCGAGGGACCGTTTCGGAGGATGCTCCATCGTGTCCTCCGACCGGTCTTCAGGACACGGACCTCGTGACACTCGGCGCCGGCTCAGCCCGGCTGATGCACGTGGATGTCGCTGCTCGACGTCACGCCGTTGAACTCGAGATACAGCTGCCCCTCGACGACCGACACGGTCAGCGTGTTGCGGCGCTCGAGTACCGCGACCGCGGCATCCAGGAACCCCTGGTCGAAGCTCTGCACGGTGATCTGCTCGAGCTGGTGGACGCGCTTGCCGGACCACGCAGCGATCACCTTCTCCGGGTTGCGATGCGTGTAGACCGTCGTGCGGTCGGCCAGCTTGCTCCCGAAGTGCAGTCGCTCGGCGTCCGGCGCGCCCACCTCGATCCACGTGGTCAGCCTGCCGGTGAGATCGCGGACCAGCACCGCCGGCTCGGTCGCTGTCGACGAGATCCCCTCGCTGAAGGTGATCCCCTCCACGTATTCGAGGCAGTACGCGAGCACGCGCGTCATCATGTACGTGTCGGTCTCGGAGGGGTGCCGAGCGGCCCGCAACGTGATGTCCTCGTAGACACCGCGGTCCACATCAGCCAGCTGTATCGCGAAGTTGTACATCACTGCGCCGGCTGCCACGTGTGGGAGCTTATGTCCTCTCGCTCATCGAGGAGCGCGAGGCTTCTCCGGCGCCGGTGGGGGCATCAGGTTCGCGCGCCTACTGGGGAGCGCCTCCGCGACCAGGAGCTCGAGGCCTGGCTCGGAGTCAGCCGGACGCCGATCCGGGAGGCGCTGCTCCGGCTGGCCCGCGTCGGCCTCGTCTCGGCCAAGCCCGGCCGGGCGACGATCGTGACCCCCGCCACGGCCGAGAGCATCAGCGACGCCCAGCAGATCGCCGCCGCCATGCACGAGCTCGCCACGCGCCTCGCTGGCCCGGCCGTCACTCCGGAGGCGCTCGCCGCGATGGAGTCGGCGAACGACGACTTCGCGCGGGCGCTGGCGGAGGGCGACGTCGAGCTGGCGCTGCGCTCCGACGACGCGTTCCACGCGGTGCTCACCGGGCTCAGCGGCAACGGGATGATCGAGGACGTGCTCGAGCAGGCCACTCCGCTCATCCGCCGTGCCGAGCGCCAGCGCTTCGCCTCCCTCGCGGCCCGCGGATCCGTGGAGCAGCACCGCGCGATCGTGGAGTGCCTCCGCGCGGGCGACACCGACGGCGCCGCCCGCCTCAGCCGGGAGAACTGGATGACGCTCGACCGTCACCTGCACGAGGCCTGACGCGCTGCTCCTCCGCGGGGAGGAGTCCGCGCTCGGTCATGCGCGAGGCCGACGCGATCGCATCCGCGACGAACCGCTCGGTCAGGTCGGCATGCCCTCGCCCGCGCGCTCCGCATCCGTCCCGAGAGCTGAGCGCCGCCCTCCCCGCGCCTCCGCCGCCGGGATGCGGGTCGAGGCGGGTGCCGGGCGCGGCGCGGAACGACGGACGGCCGACGCGCGGGCGGCCGGAGCGCTCTGGAACACTCGAGCGAGGGGCGGGGGCTCCGGAGCGGGGGAGCCGTGGCGTCACGCTTCGTCGAGCTCGACGGTCTGCGCGGCCTCGCCGCCCTCGGCGTGGTCGTCTACCACTTCACCACCGCGTTCTCGCTCGATCATCCCGATGCACCGCCGGGATCCTTCGCGCTCCCGTTCGGTGAGTTCGGCGTCCAGCTCTTCTTCGTCATCAGCGGCTTCGTGATCCTGATGTCCGCGGACCGCGCGCGGCGGCCGTCGGACTTCGCGATCTCCCGCGTCAGTCGCCTCTACCCGGCCTACTGGATCGCGGTGGTCGTCTCCATCGTCGTCGGCGCTCTCGCCCGCGTCCCCGGCACCGACCTCACGCCGCTGGAGCTGCTGCTCAACTTCACCATGGTGCAGCGGTTGCTGCTGGTACCCAACGTGAACGGCGCGTTCTGGACGCTGGCCGTCGAGATGCAGTTCTACCTGCTGGTGCTGCTCGTGCTCGTCCTCACGAAGTGCCGGTTCACGGATCGGCTGGTCCGCGTGCTGGCGGTCGTCTGGCTCGGCGTCGCGGCGACCGCCTCCGTCGCCGCCCACCTCGTCTCGGGAGGCGTCGACGTCGTCTCGGCGCCGGTCGCCGTCCGGGTCCTGGCGAACCTGACGCTGGCCGAGTACGGACCGCTCTTCTGCGTCGGGATGCTGCTGTTCCTCTCGCGACGCCAGGGGCGCTTCGAGCTCCTCGCCGTGCCGGCGGCTCTGATCGCGGCCCTGAACGCCCAGCTCCTCCACGGCGGGCCGGACGGAGCGGTCGTCCTCGGCGTCTGCGCGGCCGTCGCGGTCGTCGCGATGCGGCGCCGGACCGCCGTGCTGCGATGGGCGCCGCTGCTCTGGCTCGGGCGGATCAGCTACTCGCTCTACATCCTCCATCTGGTCGTGGGCAGCGCGATCGTCAGCGCGCTCTGGCCGCTGATCGGCCGCGACGGAGCCGGACTCGTCGCCTTCGTCGTCGTCCTCCTGCTGTCGTGGGGCGTCAACGCGGTCGCCGAGGAGCGGTGGAGCCCCGCCTGGCGCCGCGCCCTCACCCGTCGGCGCGACCGCCGACTCCCGGCGGGGACGGCGACCGCGGCCTGACGCGGCTGTGCACTCCGCTGGCCGCTCAGCGAGTGCGCCGCCGAGGCCTGTGGACGCCGGTGGCCGCGAAACGCATCTCCGCTCGACGTTCCCTGCACCTTGGCTGAGCCACCGGGACGTCCGGGCCCCGGGCCTCGTCTTCATCATGTGCCACGGATCGTGAGCACCGCGGCCCCGGCCACGACCTCTGACCATCTGGAGAAGATCATGACCAACGTCACCCCCACCAGCCTCGCCAACGCCTCCTCGGCCAAGCACGGCACCGCCACCTCGGCCGGCAAGAACACGATCGCCGACGGCGTCGTCGAGAAGGTCGCCGGCATCGCGGCCCGCGAGGTCCCCGGCGTGCACGACCTGGGCAACGGCGCCGCCCGCGCCATCGGCGCCATCCGCAACGCGATCAACGCGCAGGACCGCGGCCAGGGCATCTCCGTCGAGGTCGGCGAGAAGCAGGTCGCCGCCGACATCACCGTCGTCGCCGAGTACCCCGTCGCGCTGCAGAAGCTCGCCGACAGCATCCGCTCCGCCGTCTCCGAGGCCATCTCCTCGGTCGTCGGCATGGAGGTCGCCGAGGTGAACGTCACCATCTCCGACGTCTTCATCCCCTCGGACGACAAGGACGACGAGACCGAGAGCCGCGTCAAGTGACTCCGTCCCACATCGGCCTGGTCCTCGGCGCGGTCCTCGCGCTGACCGCCCTCGTCTTCGGCTTCTGGGCGCTCCTCTGGGTCGCCCTCGCCATGGCGATCGGCTACGGCGTCGGGCGGGTCGTCGAGGGCAAGCTCGACCTGCGCTCCCTCGGCGACACCCTCCGCGGGCGGCGGTCCTCGTGACCGCGGCGGTGATGGCCGACGAGGCCAGCCACGGCCGCACGACGATCAGCTCGCGCGCCGTGCGCCGAGTCGTGTCGGCCGTCACCGCGGAGGCGCTGGACGTGAACTCGTCCGACGTGTCCGTCGAGCTCGACGACGAGGGAGGACGCCTCCATGTCGTCGCGCACGCCCCCATCCACGTCACGCCCCTGGGCGAGACGGGCCGCCGCTCCTCCGGGACGCTGCTGGACCGACTCAGCCGGGCGCAGACGACCATCCGCTCGCGCTGCCTCGAACTGACGGGCTCCACGATCGGCCGGGTCGACCTCCGGATCACCGGTGCCGACCTCCGAGAACGAAGGAGGGTGTCGTGACGACTCCCACCACTGCCGGCCGGGCGCTCTACCCGCGCCTGGTGCGGCGCGAGACGCACTCGTCCCGCTCCGGATCGGCGATCGTCCTCGCCGTCCTGCTCATCCTCCTGTTCGCGTGGCTGGGCACGGAGGCGGTCCTCGCCGTCCTCGGCCAGCCCGCGCTGCTCGTGGCCCCGCAGGACGGAGCGTCCTCGCTGCTCAACGCGGCCGCGGCGCCCATCGCGCTGACCGCCGCCGCCGGCGCCGTGCTCGCTCTGATCGGGCTCGTCCTGATCGTCGTGTCGCTCAAGCCCGGCCGTCGCGGCCGTCGCGCCGTCAGCACCGACCGCACCGCGGCGATCGTCGACGACCGCGTCATCGCGCAGGCCGTCGCCCGCACCGCCGGCTACGCCGGTGACGTCGACCCCGACAACGTGTCGGTGTCGGTCGGATCCCGCGTCGTCGACGTGACGGTCTCCCGCACCTCCGGCCGCAGCATCGACGTCACGCCGATCCGCGAGGCCGTCGACGCCGAGCTCGCCACGTTCGACTGCACCCCGCGCCTGCGCTCCAAGGTGCGCCTGTCCGAGAAGGGAACGGTCCGCTGATGACCACCACGAACCGATTCCTCAACCGGCTGCTCCTGTTCGTCGTGGGCCTCGTCCTCCTCCTCGCCGGCGGCGCCGTCGCGGTGGGGTCGCTGCTCCCGCAGGTCCAGGAGAACGTGTCCACCGCCGCGCAGGACGCGGCCGACCCCACGAGCCAGGCCCTCTCGGGCGGCACCCCGTGGATCCTCTGGGTCACCGCGGTCGTCGCGCTCGTCCTCATCCTGCTGCTGGTGCGCTTCATCGTGCGCCAGGGCCGCGGCCGCACCTCCACGCTGCTGCGCGTCGGCTCGGGAGAGGGAGCGGGGACGCCCACAGGCGGCTCCGTCACCATCGACGCGAAGGTCGCCGAGCAGGTCCTCGAGGAGGCCCTGTCACAGGAGCCGTCCATCGTCGCGGTCGACGTGACCGCGTTCGAGATCAAGCACCAGAAGGTGCTGCGCGTCACCGCGCACACCCGCCGCGGCGCCTCGCCCGCCCGCACCCGGCAGACGGTCGACCAGGCCGTCCGCCAGTGGGACGCCCTCCTCGGCGAGGAGACGCCCGTCGTCATCCAGATCGTCAGCGGTCTGCGGACGAAGATGAACGGCACGGCCCGCGTGCAGTAGCCGCCGGCACCACCGTCCGGCCCTCCCGATCGGGAGGGCCGGAGAGCCCCGCTCAGGCGGGATGGAAGTCTTTCTGAAGGAGCACCCCATGTCCGATCCGATGGAGCCCGGCACCGTCGAGCGCATCCGCACCGATGAGCAGCCGACCCCGAACGAGCAGAGTCGGCGCGAGTCCGCCCGCCGCGACGGGAAGCCGTCCGAGCCCGAGTCGACCGAGAGCCGGGTCGCGACCGCCGCCGGCGAGAGCGCCCAGCGCGTGTCCGGCGTCCACCACCTCGGTGGAGCCGTCGCCCGCGGCCTCGACCGCGCCTCCCGCCGCGTGCTGGGCACCAGCACCGTCCCTGGAGTCACGGTCTCGAAGGCCGACGGCGTCACCACCGTCGACATCGACCTCGTCGTCGAGTACCCCCACCCCGTCCGCGAGGTCCTGGACGCCGTGCGCGATCAGGTGCAGCGCGTGGCGGAGCCGGTCGCCGGCGGCCACGTCGTCGTCAACGTCGAGGCGACCGACGTCCACGGCCCGTTCGACCCGATCGAGAAGCCGGAGGAGGACAAGGAGCCGCTCGTCGACACCGCCAAGCGCGCCGCGTCCGACGCCCGCGACTCCGCCAAGGAGGCCGCCGGGAACGCTCGCGACGCCGTCTCCGGTGCCGTCGACTCCGCCCGCGGACGTCTGGCGGACGCCGCCGACGACGCCGCTGACGCGATGGACCGTGCGGCCGACGAGCGCGACGAGCGCGCAGCCGCCCAGAAGACGGCCGACGACGAGCGCGCCGCCGAGCGCGACGAGGACGACCCCCGCGTCGAGACGCACGCGGCTCCGGCCGTCGGCGAGACCGCGGAGTTCGTGGTCCGCGTCCAGGTCGAGCCGGTGGACGACGACGGCGACCCCCGCACCGCGACCGTCGAGGTCGCTCCTGCGGAGGAGTCCGAGCACGTCGAGCGCGACGAGGCCGCGGCCGATCGCGACGCCGCGTCCGACGACGCCCACGCCCACCGCTCCGAGGACGACCGCGCGTCGTCCGCCGCCGGTCGGGAGTAGTCCCGTGCGCACCCGCTCGTACGGCGCGCGACGCAGGCCGCGTGCGGCCTGGATCGCGCTCGGCACGGGCGTCGTGCTCTCGTTCGTGGTCGTCGTCGCCGTGCTGCTGCCCGTCCTCGGGCTGATCGGCGCGGCGGACGGCACCACGGCCGGGGCGCTCGACGTCCCGGTCGGCGCGATCGTCCTCTCGATCGTCCTCAGCTACGCGGTCGGCCTGGCCTGCCTCGCGGTCGCGTTCCTCTCCCGCAACGCGGCCCTCGCCTGGGTCGCCGCGGTGGCCGCCGTGATCGCGACGCTCATCGGCTCGATCTGGCCGCTCGTCGCGACCGGATTCGCCAGCGTCGACCAGGCGAAGGACGTCATCCCCTTCATCCAGGACCTGATCGCCCGGGTCCGGGGGTAGCGTCGGGGCGATGAGCTCCGACTACCTCCGCGCCTACGACGACCAGCTCCGCTCCGACGCCGAGACCCCGAGCGCCGTCTCCGTGACGCGCGAGGGGCCTCTGCGTCTGGTGACCTTCGCCGG
This sequence comes from Rathayibacter sp. AY1H3, assembly GCF_002932015.1. Taxonomy (NCBI): domain Bacteria; kingdom Bacillati; phylum Actinomycetota; class Actinomycetes; order Micrococcales; family Microbacteriaceae; genus Rathayibacter; species Rathayibacter sp. AY1H3. Next base: position 49,667 of record NZ_PSUU01000007.1, on the reverse strand, counting down.
CGGACGCGGCTTCGTCACCTACCGCGACCTCGCCGGCGCCTCCTCCGCGGAGATCGCCCGCCTGGTCGCCGCGGCCTGCGCGCACTTCGACGCCGATCCCGGCATCACCCGCGTCGAGTGGAAGACCCGCGGCCACGACGAGGCCCCCGGCCTGCACGACGCGCTCGTCGCGAACGGCTTCGCGCCGGACGAGGCCGAATCGATCATGATCGGCCCGGTCGAGGCACTGCTCTCGGACCGGCCGGTCCCGGAGGGGGTCGTCCTGCGGCGGGTCGTCGACGAGCCGGACGTCCGCGCGTTCAGCGCCATGATCGACGCCGCCTTCGAGGAGGAGGTCGACGTGTCGATCGCCGATTCGCTCGTCGCCCGCCTGGCGCGCGGCGACGGCATGGAGCTGTGGGTCGCCGAGGTCGACGGGCGCATGGCGTCCGGCGGCCGGCTCGAGCCCGTCCCGGGCACCGCCTTCGCCGGCATCTGGGGCGGAGCGACGCTGCCGGAGTACCGCGGACGCGGGCTCTACGGCCTGGTCACGGCCGCCCGCGCCGCTTCCGCACAGGCACTCGGGAAGACCCTCGTGCACAGCGACTCGACCGAGTACTCGCGGCCCATCCTGGAGCGCGCGGGCCTGGTCCGGGTGTCGACGACGACTCCGTACCGTCGACGTCGTCCGTAGTCCGCGCTCCGTGGGTTCGCGAGGATCTCGAGACGCGCGCTGAGCGCGCTACTCGATCAGCATGTCGGGGACTTCTGCTGGTCGAGTAGCCCGAAGCGGCGTATCGAGACCTGCCCGTTCGTGCGTGGAGATCTCGATACGCGCGCTGCTCCGATCAGCTCGGGGACGTGATCTCGAGCGCGATGTTGTCGGGGTCGCGGAACTCGAGGAGGCTCATGCCGCCGGCGTCCTTGATCGGCTCGTGGGCGATGCCGAGGTCGTCGAGCACGGCCGCGGCGGCCTTCAGCGCGTCGAGGTCGGGGACGGTGAAGCTGACGTGGTCGAGCCCGACCCGGTCCTCGTCGAAGCGGTCGTCGCCGGGCGCGACGGGGCGCAGGCCGAGCAGTCCGCCCGGGAACTGGTAGATCACGCCGCCGAACACGAACGCCAGCTGCTCCTTCTCCTCCGGCGACGCGTCGGCCGGCGGCGCCTCGAAGGCGACGTCGAAGCCGAAGACGGAGTCGTAGAAGGGGCGCGAGACGGCGATGTCGCGGACGGTGAGTCGGACGTGGTTGTAGTCGACAGCGGGGATCGGCACAGGGGTTCCTCTCGGCGGGGCGGGCGGAGTGCCCGTCTCCAGTTGTTCGGAGGCGGCGGGCCGCCGGTTCGGGGCTGGCGCCGCCTCCGGGGATCGGGTAGCGCGTCAGTCCAGCTCGGTCGGGCGCGCCGGCTCGGCCAGCAGGGCGCGCGCCGCCATCCCGATCACCGCGCTGTAGGTGGGGTAGGCGAAGCGGACGTTCGCGAGGGTCGCGAGGTCGACTCCGGCCGCCATCGCCGTGGTCACCGACTGCACGACCTCGATCGCGTTCTCGCCGACCGCGTGCGCACCGAGCAGCAGCTCGCGGCGCCGGTCGGCGATCAGCGTGAGGAACCCGTTCTCGCGGTCGTCGATGACGGCGCGGTCCAAATTGGAGAACGGCACCGAGGCGACGACGCACTGCGGGTCGCGCTCGCGGGCCTGCTCCTGCGTGAAGCCGACGCCCGCGTAGTCAGGGTCCGTGAATCCGCCCGCGGGCAGGAGGAACTGGGGCGTGCGCCGGTTCGCGCCGAGCACCGCGTTCTCGGCGGCGGCCTCCGCCTCGAACTGCGCCGCCTGGACGAGCATGTCGCGCCCGTTCGCGTCGCCGACCGCGAAGATGTGCGGCACGACGGTGCGGAAGTACTGGTCGGCGGGGATCGCCGAGCGGACGACCTCGATGCCCGCGTTCTCGAGTCCGAGGTCCTCGACGTCGGCGGGCCAGCCGGTGGCCATGATCACCACGTCGACCTCGGCCGTGCGGTCCTCGCCGCCCTCGCGCCACGCGATCGCGAGCGAGCCGTCGTCCTGCCGCTCGATGCCCGACACCGTCTCGATCCCGGTGCGGACGCGGACGCCCTGGCGCTCGAAGGCGGCGCCGACGTGCTCGGAGATGCTGGAGTCGGAGGTCATCAGGATCCGCGGGGCGACGTCGAGGAGCGTCACCTCGGAGCCGAAGGCGTTGAAGACGGTGACGAGCTGGGCGCCCGTGTTGCCGCCGCCGATCACGGCGACGCGGCGCGGCAGCTCGGTCAGCCCGAGCACGTCCTCCGGCACGGTCGCGAGCTCGGCGCCCGGGATCGGCAGCCGCCGCGAGTGCCCGCCGACGCAGACCATGATCGAGCGCGCGCGGATCCGCCGCCCGCTGTCGAGCACGAGGGTGCTCTCGTCGACGAAGCGGGCGCGGCCCTCGTGGATCAGGTCGACCCCCGCCTCCCCGAACCGCTGCGCCTCGCGCTTGATCGAGCGCACCAGGTCGACGCGCTCGTGCACGTGGCGCACGGTCGCGGCCCAGTCGAGGACGGGAGTGCCGATCTCGATCCCGTAGTCGCCGGCGGAGCGGGTCTCGCGCATCATCCGCGCCGTCTTCGCGAGGACGCGGGTGGGCACGCAGCCGGTGTTGACGCAGGTGCCGCCGACGCGCGCGGCCTCGAGCACGACGACGCGCGCTCCCAGCTCAGCGGCGCGGAGGGCGGCGGCCGTCCCCGCGGGTCCTGCGCCGATGACGGCGACGTCGTACTCGGCCTGCTCGGGAGTGCTGTCGGGCACGGGGACCTCCGGTTCTGGGTGTGCTCCGATCCTGCCGCTCCGCGCCCCGCTGCACCCGGCCTTGACAGCCCGCCCGCGGACCGGCGTCGCGGGCGTCCCGACGCTGAACATCGGCCGAGGACGGTTGCTCGGCGGGCGCCCGGCACGGTGGGATGACCGGGTGGGCTGCGGCGGGGGACTCGAGCGGAAGGCGCTCCGATGAGCGCCCGCACCTTCGGGGTGGAGGAGGAGTACCTCCTCGTCGACGCCGGCACGTTCCTCCCGACGCCCGCGGCGCCGCTGCTGCTCGGCTCCATGCGCGGCTCCGCTGCGGTCGCCCTGGCCGCCGAGCTCAAGGCGGAGCAGATCGAGGCGGTCGGCTCGCCCGCCCGCACGCACGACGCGCTGCTGGCCGGACTGCGCGAGGGCCGCCGCCTGGCCGACGACTCCGCCCGCGAGGTCGGCGCCCGCGCCGTCGCGGTCGCGACCAGCCCCGCCGCGTTCGAGCCGCACCTCTCGGCCGACGAGCGCTACGACCGGATGGCCGAGCGCTTCGGCCTCGTCGCCCGCGAGCAGTTCACCTGCGGCCTGCACGTCCATGTCGGGATCGGGTCGCCGGAGGAGGGGATCGCGGTCCTCGACCGGCTGCGCGGCTGGCTGCCCGCCCTCCTCGCCCTGAGCACCAACTCCCCGCTGAGTGCCGGCGTCGACACCGGGTTCGCCAGCTGGCGCTACCAGTCCTGGGGGCGCTGGCCCACCGCCGGCCCGGTCGGGATCTGGGGCGACGTCGAGCAGTACCGGAGCGTCGTCGCCTCCCTCACCTCCTGCGGCGTGCTGCTGGACGAGGGGATGCTCTACTTCGACGCCCGTCTCTCCCGCGCGCACCCGACCGTCGAGGTGCGCATCGCCGACGTCCCGCTGCACGCCGAGGACTCGGCGCTGATCGCCGTCCTGATCCGGGCGCTCGCCGAGACGGCCGTGCGCGACGCGGGCGCCGGGGTCCCGCCCGTGCCGCTGCCGACTCCGGTGATCGCCGTCTCCTCGTGGCTGGCGAGCCGCCACGGCACGACCGGCGACCTCATCGATCCGGTCGACGGCTGCCCGGCCCCCGCCTCCGCGGTACTGGCACGCCTGCTCGACCACGCGGGTCGGGCGCTGGCGGAGTCGGGCGACGAGGAGGTCGCGGCGTGCGGCGTCGAGCGGGTCCTGGCGCGGGGCACGGGCGCCGAGCGGCAGCGCGCGGTGTGGGAGCGGACGGCGTCCGCGGCCCAGGTGATCGCGGACGCGGCGGAGGCGACGCGCGCCTAGCGGCTCGCTGGTCGCGGGCTCACGGCTCGCTGGTCGCGGGCCCGGCGGTTCAGGGCTCGCTGGTCGCGGGGTCCGGTGACCCGGACTCCACCGTTCCGGACTCCTCCGCCTCGGGCTGCGGCGACTCCGGCACCAGCTGGTAGCCGCCCTCGATCGTCCCGTCCGGGCGGAGCAGGATCTGCGTGTACACCGGGGCGCCGCTGCGGAGCGTCGTGCCGCTGACCCGGAGGGGCTCCCCGGCGAAGAACGCCTCCGAGCCGGTGCAGCCGGCGAAGAAGGACGCGTCCGGGCGCTGCACGGCGAGGCACACCGTGGTGCCGTTCGGCTCGGTGATCAGCAGGCGGTCGTTCTCGGCGGTGTCGAACCCGGAGCCGTAGACCGTGGCCTCCCCGGCGAGCAGAGCGAGGCCCGGCGGGACGTCGGTGGTCGGCTCCCAGCCCTCGACGAGCGCGGCGAAGCGGTCGGCGGGATCCGCGGAGGCGGTCGGCGGGGCGACGGGGTCCGCGGGCGGAGGGAGGAGGAGCGCGGTGGGGACGATCGCGCCGACCGCGGCTCCGCCGACGATCGCGGCAGCCAGCACGAGGCGGCGGCGGCGCGGGTGCGGCGTCCGCGGGGCCGGCCGGTCGGGGTGCCCGGCGGGCGAACCCGGAGTCCCGGAGCCGGCGGTCGCCGACAGCGGGAGTGCGGTCGCGGGCAGGGGGAGAAGCGAGTCGGTCGCCGTCGCGGGATGCGCCGCGGCCGGCTGCGCTCCGGACGGCGCGGCGCCGGTCTGCGCGCCGGACCGCGTCACTCCGGGAGGCGCGTCCTCCGCCTCCAGCTCGCCGAGCCGTCGCAGCGCCTCGCGCCGCTCGTCCCGGTCGGCGCCGTCGTCGCGGGGTCGGGCCGACAGGATCCGCTCGAGATCCCTGCGCTCGTCGTCCTCGGCCTGCACTCCGTCAGTATGGCGGCGCCGGACACGGGAACGGCCCGCGACCCCCGGGACTCCGCCTTTTCAGCGGTGTCCCGGTGGCCGCGGGCCGTTCCGGTGCGGGCGTCAGCCCGACGGGTTCTCGACCGGGTCGCCCTCGGGGTCGGTGGCCGTCTCGGGGTCGACGTGCTCGGGGTCGGTGGTCTGCGGGTCCTCGGGAGTGTTCTTCTCGGTCATCGGATCCTCCTTGTCGCTGGATGCGGAACGTGCGGACAGGTTCCACGCTACGGCGGGAGCTCCGTGGAGCGCGCCCGGTTGACTCCGCCGCCCGGTGTCCGGAACCGAGGTCAGGAGCGGCGGATCCGCCCGAGCGGCCCGTCACGCTGCTTCCGGCCTCGGCTCCGGACGCCGCTCGCCTCAGCCGGCCCCTTCACCCGTGGCAGCCGCGGGCGTCCACCGCAAGGCCTGGCAGCGCTCTGTCGCGATTCGTACGCTGAACCCATCGAGCCGAGGAGCAGCAGCGCCACATGATCCGCACCACCGTCACCATCGAGGGCAAGACCTACGGGCTGTCCCAGGGGACCGACGTCGCCGAGCTGAAGCGGTCGGCGACCGAGGCGACGCAGGCCGGAGGAGGCCTCGTCGACTTCGTGATCGTGGGCAACCGCCAGGTCAGCGTCCTGATCTCGACAGGTGTTCCGGTGATCTTCGAGGAGCTCGAGGTGCCGGACGACGACCGCGACACCGGTGACGTCCACCAGCCGTGGGACGACATCGACTACCTCGACTGACCCCGTCCTCCCGTTCGCGCCGAGTCGCGGCCGGGTCCCAGACGCCTGAGGGGCGCCGCCGGCTCGACCCGGCGTCTCTCGGGCACCTCGTGCCGCGCTACTCCGCGGACTCGCTCTCGGCCAGCTCGCCCTCGACCAGCGTGCGGGCGGCCGAGGCGAGGGCCGAGCGGATGCGCTCCGCCGGCTCCTGCAGCATCGCCGCGATCGCGTCGACGTCGTGGCCGCCGGTGTGCCGGAGCAGCCAGGCCTGGCGCTCGAGCGTCGGCAGGGCGTGCAGGCGGCGGTGGAAGCCCGAGCGCAGCAGGTCGTCCTCGCGGATCGCCGCGGGGGCCTGCTCGGCGCGCTCCATCGCGGAGCCGCCGCGCTGCACGCTCGCGCGCCCGACCTCGGAGCGCATCAGGTCGAGGGCGCCCGTGTCGTCGAGTCCCTGCGGCCGTCCGCTGCGGACGGTGACCGCCGCGTGGCGGAGGGCGGCGCTCGCCGCGGAGTCCGACAGCGTGAGGCGGTAGGCGTACGCGTAGAGGCCGAAGGCGCGGTTCTCGAGGGCGCGGCCTGCGAGCAGCTCGCCCTGCTGCTGCGACTGCGTCATGCCGACGGCGGCGACGGGTCTGTCGTAGGTGGTCACGGTGACTCCTCGGCTCCGCGCGCTCCCGGTCGGGAAACGCGTCGGAGGCGATGCTAGGGAGTCGAGAACGATCGTTCTACCCTTGACTTCTCAGATTCTTTTTCGATGCGTGCGCATGGAAGCGCTTTCCCGACAACCGTCCCGGAAAGTGGAAGCGCTCTCACTCCCGCGCCGAGAGGATGCAGAACTCGTTGCCCTCCGGGTCGGCGAGCACGACCCAGGACTGCTCGCCCTGCCCGATGTCGGACCGCGTCGCCCCCAGGCCGACCAGCCGCGCGACCTCCGCCTCCTGGTCGTCCGGCACGAAATCCAGGTGCAGGCGGTTCTTTACGGTCTTGCGCTCGGGTACGTCGAGGAAGAGGAGGCTCGGCCCGCGGCCCGACGGGGCGAGCAGCTCGATGCCGTCCTCGTCCTCGTCCACGACGTCCCAGCCGAGCGCCTCCTGCCACCAGTGCCCGAGGGTCCGGAAGTCGGTGCAGTCGACGATGATCTCTTCGAGTCGGAGGGCCATGCACCGACGCTAATCGGCGCGGGGCGTGTCGGGGAAGTGCGTCCGGCGGGTCCGCGCGGCGCCGCGGCTCCGTCCGGCCGTGTCGTCCGCGGGACGGGTGCCCGTGCCGGTTCGGCACGACGGCTGGCGGCCGGAGCGGCGGCGCGGCATCCTCGACGCGGGTGCCCCCTGCGCCCGGGGACGAGGAGCAGCATGAGCACCGCACGCGAGCAGTGGGAGGCGCGCTACGCCGACTCCGATCGGATCTGGTCGGGCCGCCCGAACGCGACGCTGGTCGGGCTGGTCGGCTCGCTGCCGCCGGGCCGCGCCCTCGACCTCGGCGCCGGCGAGGGGGCGGACGCGCTGTGGCTGGCGTCGCTCGGCTGGCGCGTCACCGGGCTCGACCTCTCCGAGACGGCGCTGGGCCGGGCGCGCGCGGCCTCGGCCGAGCGGGGCGCCGACGTGGACTTCGTGCAGGCCGACCTCGCCGAGGACTGGCCGGTCGTGGGGGAGTTCGACCTGGTGACGGCGAGCTTCCTGCACTCGATGGCCGAGTTCCCGCGGATCGACGTGCTGCGGCGGGCGGCCTCCGTCGTCGCTCCCGGCGGCCGCCTCGCCGTCGTCTCGCACGCCGCGCCCCCGCCGTGGGCGAGCGGCGACGACCACCGCCACGGAGCGATGCACCTCGTCGGCCCCGAGGAGGAGCTCGCCGAGCTGGCCCTCGACCCGGCCGAGTGGACCGCGGAGCTCGTCGAGACGCGGGAGCGCGCCGTGACCGCTCCCGACGGCACGGCCGCCGTGCTCCTGGACGGCGTGCTGCTCCTGCAGAGACGCGGCTGAGCAGGCGCCGCTCGAGGACCCGCGGCCGGGCTAGCGTGGTCCGCGACCCCGACCCCGCAGGAGGCGCCGATGCCGCTCGATCCGTACCTCGCCGCTCGGCTGCCCCTCCTGGCCGGCCTCGCGTATCCGCTCGACGCCGAGCAGGCCGCCCGCATGGCCGCGTTCGAGGAGGATCCGGGGCCCTGGTCGCTGCCGGAGGGGATCGACGTCGTCGCGGAGACGGCGTCCGGCCCGCACGGACCGATCCCGCTGCGCGTGTACTCGCCCGCCGCGCCCGAGCGCGCTCTGCTCTGGGTGCACGGAGGAGGATTCGCCGCCGGCAGCGTCGACATGCGCGAGTCGCACGTCGTCGCGGCGGAGCTCGCGCACCGGGCGCGGGCCCGGGTCGTCTCCGTCGACTACCGGCTCGCCGGCCCCGACGTCCGCTACCCCGTCCCGCTCGACGACGTGCACGCCGCCTGGCGGCACCTCCGCAGCACGGAGTCCGGATCCACACCCGTCGCGATCGGCGGCGCGAGCGCGGGAGCGGCCCTGGCCCTCGGCGCGGTCCTCCGCGAGCGCGACGCCGGTGCGCGGCTGCCGGAGCACGTGCTCCTGGCCTACCCCTTCGCCCACTTCCCCAACCCCGCCGTCGACGACGCGATCGCGGCCGAGCTGCGCGAGCTGCCGCCGGTCCTCCGCTTCCCTCCGTCGAGCATCGAGGGCATGGTGCGCACCTACCTCGGGCGGATCTCCGACCTCCCCGTCGAGGCGCTGCCCGGCTCCGCGCCGCTGGCGGGTCTGCCTCCGGTCACGGTTGTCGTGAACGAGTACGACGAGCTGCGGGGGTCGGCGGAGCTGCTCCTGCGCCAGCTCGCGGAGGCGGGCGTCGCCGTGACCGGGCACCTGGCCGCCGGCATGCCCCACGGGCACCTCAACCGGACGCCGGCGCTGCCCGAGGTCGACCGCTCGCTGCACCTCTTCGCCGCCCAGCTGCGCGCGATGGGCTGAGGCGCCCGGCCCCGTTTCGTCCGCTCCGCCCCGCTCAGCTCAGGCGCGGTCGGCCCCGCCCCGTCTCACTCCGCTCAGGCGCGGTCGTGCAGGGTGACGTGGTAGCCGTCCGGGTCGGCGAAGGTGAAGGTGCGCCCGAACGGGCCGTCGATGGGAGCCGCGACGACGGGGTGCCCGTCGGCGACGAGCGCGTCGTGGATCTCCTGCACGCCGGTCGCGTGCAGCCAGATCGCGGCGCCCACACCGGGGCGGGAGGCGGAGTCGAGGTCGGTGCCGGGCGCGAGGTCGCGCAGGGCGAAGGCGATCGGAGTCGTCGCGAAGACGACGGCGTGCGGCGGGCCGGCGGGCGAGCGGACCAGGCCGAGGTACTGCTCGTAGAACGCCTGGGACGCCGCGAGGTCGCGGACCTGGAGCGAGACGAAGTCGGGGCCGGTGACGGGCATGGGGTTCCTCCTCGGTTGTGTCAGCTTTCTGACACACCGGAGCGTATGTCAGAATACTGACATGAGTCAAGACGGCATCGACCTCGAGACCTCGCTCGGCTACCTCCTCAAGGAGGCGTCGAGCGCCCTGCGCGCGGCGATGGAGGCCGTGCTCCGCCCGCTCGGGATGACGGTCACCCACTACTCCTGCCTCGAGCTCCTCGCCCAGCGGCCGGGCCTCTCGAACTCGGAGCTCGCGCGGGGCGCCTTCGTCACCCGGCAGTCGATGAACGTCCTGCTGCAGACTCTGGAGCGCGACGGCGTCGTCACCCGCCCCGACGCCGCTCCGGTCGGCAAGGCGCTCCCCGCCAGGCTCACCGAGCGCGGACGCCGGAGCCTGGCCGAGGCGTCCGCCGCCGTCCGCGGGGTGGAGCTGCGGATGCTGGAGGGGCTCGCGGAGGAGGAGCGGCAGGCGGCGGCGCGCCTGCTCCGCGGGATGATCCGGTCGCTGCGGGCGGACGACCGCACCTGAGGCCGCGCTGTTCCGCCGTCTGTAGGAACGGGCGCCGCGCGCTCGCCGGTACGGTCGCGCTCATGGCAGCAGGAGGAGCGGTGCGCCCGCTCGACGTCGGGATCGTCGGCGGCTCGATCGGCGGACTGTTCGCCTCGGCCCTGCTCGTCCGCGACGGGCACCGCGTGACGGTCCTCGAGCGGTCGGCGACGGGCCTGTCGCGGCGGGGAGCCGGGCTCGTGGCCCAGCAGGACCTGATCGACCTCCTGCACGCGATCGGCCGCGACGACGAGGCGCGGGTCGGCGTCGTCGCGCACGAGCGGATCACCCTCGACCGCTCCGGGCGCGTGATCGGCCGCGACCCCTCCCCGCAGACGCAGGTGTCGTGGGACCACCTCTACGACACGCTCCGCTCGCGGATCCCCGCCGACCGCTACCTCCTCGGCCATGCCGTCGCCGGGGTGCGCCCCTCGGTCGGGACGGACCCGGTCGTCGTCGAGCTGCGCGACGGGAGCGGCCTGGAGTTCGACGTCGTCATCGGAGCCGACGGCCTCGGATCCGTCATGCGCGCGGCGGTCGCGCCCGAGGCGCCGGGGAACCGCTACGCCGGCTACTCGACCTGGCGCGGGCTGATCCCGGAGTCGGCGCTCCCCGCCGAGGCCGCGGCGACTCTGCTCGGACGCTTCGCCTTCTACACCGCGCCCGGCGAGCACATGCTCGGATACCTCGTCCCCGGACCAGCCGGCGAGGTGGAGCCCGGCCGACGGCGCTACAACTGGGTCTGGTACCGGCCCCTCTCCGAGGACGCCCTCCGCGGAGTGATGACGGCGTCCGGCCGTCCGCCGGAGAGCGTGTCCCTCGCGCCCGGCGACCTCGCTCCCGATCTCCGCCGCCGGCTCGAGGAGGACGCGCTCGACCGCCTGCCGCCGCCCTTCGCGGCTGCCGTCCTGGCCGAGCCGCAGCCCTTCCTGCAGGCGATCGTCGACTACGTCCCGCCGCGGACGGTCCGCGGCCGGGTCGCCCTCCTCGGTGACGCCGCCGTGACGGTGCGGCCGCACACGGCCATGGGTGCGGCCAAGGCGGCGGGCGACGCGCTGGCCCTCGCCGGCTCCCTCGCGCGGCACCCGGTCGACGAGGCGCTCCAGCGCTACGAGGCCGAGCGGCTCCCCGTCGGCCGCGCCATCGCCGAGTACGGCAGGCGCGTGGGCCGCTCGATCCCGCTGCTGTCCGAGTGACCGCAGCAGCATGCGCCCGGCCGAACCCGGATCGACGGCGCGAGCCGATCCTCGGTCGGAGCGGACATGGCTCGCGCTCGCCCTTCAGCGTGCAGGGTCCGATGCGCTGCCCGGCGGCGACTCGAAGGGAAGCTGGAACGGGGGTTCGCAGCATCGCATGGTCGCCACCACGTGGCGCCGGCGCGGACGATTGCAGTCGATAGCGACGAATTAGGTTTCGGCTAGAGGTGACTATCATCGGCTAGATGTTGCCTGAGCAGAACCCCTACAGCCCTGGATCCGGTCGGCGGCCGCCCGAGCTCGTTGGTCGGACTGGCGAGCTCGAAGCGTTCGACACGATCCGCGCTCGTGTCACGCATGGAATGAGCGATCGCGGCATCGTCCTCACGGGCCTCCGCGGCGTCGGCAAGACGGTGCTGTTGAACGAGATGCACCGCATGGCGGAGTCGTTCGAGTGGCTCACGGTGCGCCTCGAGGCGCGTCGGGATGAAGGCGGCGCGCGGGCCGTACGGCGTGCCCTGGCTCGAGAGCTCGTCGTGTCCGCTCGCAAGCTCACCCGCTCGAAGCCGACGGCGCTGATGCGAGAAGCACTCGGCACGATCTCCTCGTTCAATGCGAAGGTCGGTGCAACGGGGATCGAACTCGGAGTCGCACTCAACGACGGACGTGCCGACTCCGGCGACGCTGAAGTCGACCTCCTCGAGCTCGTCGAAGACGTTTCCACCGCTCTGGGGGAGCGTCGTCGTGCCTTCGGTGTGTTCGTCGATGAGATGCAGGACCTCGATGCGGAGACGATGGGTGCGCTCATCGCCGCTCAGCATGCGGCGAACCAGCGGGAGTGGCCGTTCTACATCATCGCCGCCGGCCTCCCGAATCTCCCCCGTGTCCTCACCGAGACGCGTTCGTACGCCGAGCGCCTCTTCAACTACCGACAGATAGGCACCTTCTCTCGCGACGATGCGGCGCACGCTCTCCGAGAGCCCGCGGAGCGGCTCGGCGCTGAGTTCGCTCCCGATGCGCTCGAGATTCTCCTCGAAGCCGCAGGCGGCTACCCGTACTTCATTCAGGAGTACGGGCAGGCCGCATGGAACCTCTCCAGTCGTCTTGTCACTCTGGCCGACGCCACGGCAGCAGTGCAGTACGGGACCGAACAGCTCGATGCCGGATTCTTCCGCTCACGATGGCAGCGAGCCACGCGCTCAGAGCGACGAATGCTCCGCGCCATGGCAGCCGACGGTGAGGGACCCTCCTCCACCGCTCTCGTCACGCAGCGAATGGGTATCCCGACAACCAGCCTCGGGCCCTACCGTGCCGCGCTCATCAGCAAAGGACTGGTCTACTCACCCGAGCACGGCCAGATCGCCTTCACGGTCCCCGGCATGGCTGGATACGTCGACCGCCACCACGAGGACCTCGACGACGGGAGCCCGAGCGTCTGAAGTCGACCAGACGTCTCCTCTCTCAAGGGCTCGGAGTCCGGTCGCGTACGGGACGTCGCAGAACAGTAGGCCTGGGGAGGCATCAGGACGGAGAACCAGGGACGGCCCTGATCTTCCGGCTGGTCTCCTCAGGTGAGCCGAGGTCCGTGCTCGTCACGAGTTCATCCGCCGCCCCCGCCTGGCCGCTCCCCGCCGTCCGCCGCGCGTCCCTTGCTCCTCGACCGCGGAGACGGCACCCTCGGGTGACGGCCCACGGCGAAGGAGACGCATGGACGACGACGGACTCCTGGCTGCGCTGCTGCGGGGACGGCCGGCGACGCTGGCCGACGCGGCGGAGCTGACCCACATCGACGAGGCCGAGGTCGCCGCGGCGATCGAGCGGCTCCGCGGCCGGGGGCTCATGGGCGGCGAGGGCGAGCAGCTCGACTTCCCGGCGCCGATGGAGTGGGCGGCCGCGGCCATCGCCCGGCACACCGAGTCGGCGCGGCGGGCGGGCAGGGAGTCCCTGGACGGGATCGAGCGCGTCGTCGCGGGCCTGCCGATGCTGCTCGGCGCCTGGCGGGTCGGCGAGGACACGTCGGATCCCGTGCCGACCCTCCTCCGCCACGGGCCGCACGCGTCCGAGGACCTCTGGTTCGACCTGGTGCGCCGCGACTCCGGCTCGCTCGTGGCGGTGCTCCCGAACGTGGAGCGGTTCCTCGACCCGCCGACGGAGCGGGCGATCCGCTTCGGGCACGCGCTCGCGGCGAAGGACCGGGTGCGCGTCATCATGCCGGCCGCCGGCGCGCGCGACCCCCGGGTGCTCGCCCGGGTGGAGGCGTACCAGGCGGCGGGCGTCGAGTACCGGCTCCTCGAGAGCCCGCCGAGCTGGTTCTGGGTCGACGGCGACCACCTCGCCGTCCCGTTCGAGTGGGGCGAGACGAAGCCGACCAGCGTGCTCGGCGTGCGCCATGCGGCGCTGGCCGGTCTGGTCGAGTCGTACTTCGAGGTGCTGTGGCGGCAGGCCGCTCCGATCGGAGCGGTCGACCAGAGCTGGCTGCCGCTGCTCCGGCTGATGCGCCAGGGCGTCACGCTCGAGACCGCGTCGCATCGGCTCGGCATGAATCCGCGGACCGGCCGCCGCCGCGTGGCCGCCGCGATGGAGCACTACGGAGTGGCGACGCTCTTCGCGCTCGGCACGGCGTGGGCGGCGGACTCGCGCACCCGCGACGGCGACGCCGGTGCCGGAGAGCCGGTGCTCGATGATCCGGAGGCGCTCGAGCCGGGAGCGCTGGACGACGGCGAGATCGACCTCGCCGAGACGGTGCCGCGCGATTGAGCTCCCGCGGGACCGAGCCGTGCGGCCGACCCCTCGACGCCTTCGGGTGGCAGTGAGGAGTCGGCCGATGCGCCCGCCCGGGCACCTCTCCAGTGTCCGGACGTGACCACCGCGGGGACAAGAGCCTGTAGCGGACACGTCCGGAAGAGGACACCGCACCCGGGAGCGGATCGCCGGCGCTCCCGCTCCGGGGCGGGCGCGTGCCAGGCTTGCCGCATGGATCTCGAGGTGCGGCCGGGGCTCGTCGTCCCCGCATCGGAGCTGCAGTGGCGGTTCTCGCGCTCCTCCGGGCCCGGCGGGCAGCACGTGAACACCTCCGACAGCCGCGTGCAGCTCACCTGGAGCGTCGAGGAGTCGACGGCCCTCTCGGACGAGCAGCGCTCGCGCCTGCTCGAGCGCCTCGGGCGGCGGCTCGTCTCCGGAGCGGTCACCGTCACGGTGGCGCAGGAGCGCTCGCAGCTGCGCAACCGCGAGACGGCCCTCGAGCTGCTCCGCGGGATCATCACCGCGGCCCTCGCGCCGCCCTCCGCCCCGCGGCGCCCGACCCGGCCCACGCGCGGCTCCACCCGCCGCCGGCTCGCCGCGAAGCAGCAGCGCTCCGAGACGAAGCAGCAGCGCCGGCGGCCGCCCGGCGACTGAGCGGAGCCGGGGGTCCGTCCGGCGGGTGCGCCAGGCCGCGGTGCCCCGATCGCGCCGGACCCGGCTCAGGGAGTGAAGAACGCCTCGATCGCCGCGGTCAGGGCGACCAGGTCGTCCACGTGGGCTAGCTCGCGCGCCGAGTGCATCGAGAGCAGCGGCACTCCCACGTCGACCGTGGAGATGCCGAGCCGGGTCGCGGTCAGCGGGCCGATCGTCGATCCGCACGGCACCGAGTTGTTCGAGACGAACTCCTGGTACCCGACCCCGGCGCGCTCGCAGACGCCCGCCCACAGCGCCGCGCCGCGCGCATCCGTCGCGTAGCGCTGCGTCGCGTTGATCTTGAGCAGCGGCCCCTTCCCGGCCACCGGCTGGTTCGCGGGATCGTGCTTCTCGGAGTAGTTGGGGTGCACGGAGTGGCCCGCGTCGGCCGAGAGGCACCAGGAGGCGGCGATCGCCCGGGCGCGCTCGTCGACGCCGGCGCCGAGGGCCGTGCCGATGCGCGAGAGGACGTCCTCGAGGAACGGCCCGCTCGCTCCGGACCGGCTCGCCGAGCCGAGCTCCTCGTGGTCGAAGGCGGCGAGCACGCTGATGTGCGCGGGCGGCGCCGCGGGATCGGCGCTCGCCGCGAGGAGCGCGACGAGGCCGGCGTGCACGGAGCTGAGATCGTCCATCCGCCCGGCGGCGAGGAGCATCTCGTCGAGGCCGAAGCGGCGCGGCGCCTGCGTGTCGGCGGTGAGCAGGTCGTAGCCGGCGATGTCGGAGGCGTCGTCGAGCCCGGCGTGCGCGGCGAGCAGCTGGAGCAGGTCGACCTCGGAGGCGTCGCCGATGCCGAACACGGGGACGGTGTGCTTCTGGCGGTCGAGGGTGAGTCCCTCGTTCGCCGTGCGGTCGAGGTGGATCGCGAGCTGCGGGATCCGCAGCAGCGGGCCGGTCCGGAGCAGGCGCGTCGAGCCGTCGCGGGTGACCACGCGCCCGGCCAGCTCGAGCTCGCGGTCGAGCCAGGAGTTGAGCAGCGGGCCGCCGTAGATCTCGACGCCGGCCTGCAGCCAGCCCTTCGAACCGATCGTCGGCCGGGGCTTGAGCATGAAGCCGGGGGAGTCGGTGTGGGCGCCCAGGATGCGGAAGGGCGTGGTCGCCCCGGAGCCCTCGGGCAGGTGCCAGGCGATGATCGCGCCGTCGCGGACGACGTAGTACCGGCCGGGCCCCGCGGGCCACGCCTGCGTCTCGTCCAGCCCCGTGAATCCGGCTCCCTCGAGGCGCCGTGCCGCCTCGGCGGCCGCGTGGTACGAGGAGGGGGAGGCGGTCAGGAACTCGGCGAAGTCGGCGATGTGGTCGTCACGCGTGGTCATCCCTCCAGTGAAGCACGCGGCGCGGCCGGGACGGGGAGGGTGCCGGGGGAGCCCCTGCGGCGGCCGTCACGGCCGGGCAGGGGCACCCCGGGGCGGAGGGTCAGCGCCGGGTCAGGTCGACGTCGGCCTCCGCGGCGATCGCCTTGATCAGCGCCGAGGCGTTCTCCCCGCCGAAGCCGGCGGCCATCGCCTCGTCGATGTAGTGGCGGGCCGTCGCGACGCCGGGGACGGGTGCGCCGACGCTGTCCGCGTAGGCCTGGATCAGCCCCGCGTCCTTCTGCATCAGCGCGAGGGCGAAGGACGGCGAGTAGTCGCCGGCGACAGCCTGCTCGACCCGCTGCGGGCGTCGCACTTCCCCGTTCGAGTCCGCGACGGCCGAGGACGCGGTCATCACGGACGCGGAGTTCACGTCAGTTGCCGCGGATCTGATGAACATCCGCAGCACGATCGGGTACGTCTCGAGCAACCTCAACCAGCTCGCCCCTCGGTGGCGCCAGCGGGCGAGGGCTGATGCGCAGAAGTTGTGCGCGGGAAGAGGTGCTGAACCGCTCGTCGCCGCGTGAGGAGGGGGCGACGAGCGGTTCAGCGCTGGTCTTTCGGGTGTCGTTAGCGCACGACTCCGTCGATCTCGAAGCTGTCGAAGCTGCCGGCGAGGTACGGGTCGGGGAACTGTGACTTGCCGAGGAAGTTGCCGCTGGTGCGGCCTAGGTCCTTCGGAGCGAGCGGCATGGCGGTGTTCTGCCCGACCTGCACTCCGTTGGCGAAGATCGTTCCCGTCGTCGTGCCGTTCGTATTCGCCTTGAAGGTCACCTTGATGTCGGTCCACTGCCCAGCGGGCATCGTGAAGTTCGTCGAGATCCGTGTCTCCGCTCCATTACCGGAGGTCGTGAGGGCGAGCCCTAGCTTCCCGTCAGTCGACTTCGGCGTGAGGAACACGTACTTCTGGGTGCTGCTGCCGAAGTCGAACAGCCGGCTGAAGGTGGAGATCGAATCGACCTTCACCCTCATCGAGATGGTCAGGTCCTTCGAGCGTGACAGGATGTCCGACGGGAGCTGGGCGAAGGCCCCGTCGCTTCCGTTCAGCCGCAGCACGCTCGCCGTGCCGTCGGTGGCGGTTGCCGCCGTCCCCTTGAGCGCGAGCGCGTTGCCGTTGCCGGAGGCGTCGGGGACGGTGCCGTTCGACGATGAGTCGAAGGTGTAGGTCACCCAGTCGGCCGGGAGCGGCTGCAGGGCTTGAACGGTCACGGACACCGTGTCGGTGGTCGCAAGGACGCCGTCGCTTGCCCGGAGTGCGAACACGTAGCTGCCGGCGGTACTCACCGACGCAGACGTGCGGCGAGCAGTCGGCGACGCGAAGGTCGCGGTGGCACCGGCAGGAGCAGACTGCACGCTCCACTGCGTCGTCAGGGTTCCGTTCGGCGAGCCGAGTCCGTCGTCGGAGGCGGATCCGCTGAGCTGGATCGGATCGAGTCCGAGGGACAGCCCGGCCTGGTCGGGTCCGGCGTTGACGGTCGGCGCCGCATTCGCGCCCGGGGCGGTCGAGACCAGGTGGACGATGTACGTGCTGCCGGCGGGCGCATCGAACGGGACGCGGACCGGCGCGGGAAGCGTTCCCGCGAGAGAGGCGGGCCGGTAGACGTTGACGGTGCGCTGGCGCACGCCGTTCACGATGACCGCGTAGCTGCCCTGCGCGAGGCCGCTGACCTCCGCGATGCCGGAGTGTGCGGTGCCGGTGCGGTTGAGCATGTCCAGGCGCAGGTCGGCGCTGTTCGAGCCGACGATCGCCTGCGAGTAGGCGTCGTTCTCGAGGTCGACCGACAGCTGCTGGGTCACCAGGTTGAGGCGGCGCTGCAGGCCGTCCTTCGGGATGACGGTGGTGGAGTAGGCGTCCCGCGAGACGTCCGCTCCGTATCCGACGACTCCGAAGATCGGGTCATCGGTGACGACGTCGGCGCTGAGGGTCTGCAGGGTGCCCCACAGTCCGAGATCGCTCTCGCCGGTCATGCCCCGCCAGCCGTTGTTCAGCTTGACGTTCGCGCCTCCGCCGACCCCGAGGGTGCCGAGGTTGCCGCGCTCGGCCTGGTACGACCACGATGCGGCTCCGATGTTGGCCGGCGCGTTGCTGATCTGGCCGGAGTTGATGGTCGCGAGTCCTGCGACCTTGCCGGCGTAGTTCAGGCGCTGCAGCTCGGCGCGGCGCGCGGCGGTGATGGCCGTGGTTCCGGTCTCGAGTGCTGCGGTGTGGTTGATGTAGTCGTCCATCGTGTAGCCGGCGAGGGAGGCGCTGTACTGGAACTGCCACCAGTTCTCGCCCGTGATGGTGGTGGGGTCGGAGTACCAGTACCAGACGGGCATGCGTCCGCGGGCGGCCTCCGTCTTGGCGACGATGTCGCGCATGACGCGCAGGGCGTTCGTCTTGTCATCGTTCACATTGAGCTTGGCGAGGGTGTAGACCGCCTCCTCCCCCGTGTTGTCGTAGCTGTACTCGGAGCCGTAGGGGTAGGCGTTGGAGGAGAAGTTGGCGTACTTGATCGCCATCTTCGCTTCGATGTCGTTGGCCTGCGTGTCCAGTCCCTCGGCGCGCAATGCGGCGATGAGATCGGGTGTCGAGAGCTCACCCATGAGTCCGGTCTCCCAGTTGTAGGCGACGGGTCCCTCGTAGAGCTCCTTGAAGATCCCGTAGGCCGTCGTCAGGTACCACTGAGCGGGGTGGGCGTAGGCGATCGCGGAGGGGTTCTGCTTGGCGATGTTGTACATGCCGAAGAACGTGTTGTAGACGTGCGGGTAGGCGTAGCCGCGGTAGCCGGGCGTGGTGTTCAGGCTGCCGGGCTTCCCCTGCTCCCAGAAGTCGTAGACGGTGTACTTCGGCGCGGCGCTGGGCGACGTGTTCCCCATCAGGTTCTCCCAGACGGCCTTCTGGAGGTAGTCGTCGAGGGCCTTGATCTGGGTGGCGTCGGGCAGGGCGACGAGCTTCTCCGCGAGGAACTGGCCGTGCGGGAGTCCCCAGTCGTCGCCGAGCCCGTAGTAGCCGGCGTACTCGTTGCGGCGGCCCTGAGGGGCGTTCGTCGTGGTGGCGAGGCTGCCGTCGGGGGCGTTCATCATCCAGTCGTCGAAGGTGTAGTTGCGGATGTCGCTCGCGGAGAGTCCGTCGGACGGCTTCCACTGGGTCTTCTCGACCATGAACTTCGCATGCGTGTCGAGGAGTCCCGCGACACTGTCGATCACGGAGAACTGGAGGACGGACTGCCGCGCGGCGCCGGTCTGGTCCGTGTACGAGACGGTGACGTCGTTGGCGCCCAGCTGCGTGCGGTCGAAGGTCATCCCGTAGATCCGGTAGTCGCCGTTGCTCCGGGAGAACGTCACGACGGGGTTCGTGGGCGCTGACCCCTTGAGGTCGTTGCGGTTGCGCGCGGTGACTGACGTGATGGTGCCCTTGATCCGGAACGCCATCTCTGCGCGCCGGTCGATGGGCACGATGAGTCCGGGGACGACCGTGGTGTCGAGCAGCCCTCGATCGAACATCGTCTGCTTGAGTGCTGCGTCGTCATCGACCTTGCCGATGCGATAGGTGTAGCTCTTCGTCGCGCCCGGCGCGATGGCGACACTGGTGGAGCTGAGGTAGCCGCGGTTGGTCTTCTGGATCGCGGTGGAGTGCGGGTAGTAGATGTTGAGGCCCTTGATGTTCGAGCTCTCGTTCGCGGAGTTCCAGGCCCAGGAGGTGTTGCCGACTTCCTCGGTGCGCCAGCGGTCCTGGTACTCGAAGCCGGAGCCGGATGCGGTGTCGGCGGTCATGGCGATGAACGGGCCCTGGCCGCTGGGACGCTCGAGAGTGACGTAGGAGCCGTTCTTACCCACGTAGGAGTGTGTGAGGACCCGGGTCTCGTAGATCGAGTCGCCCTGCCTCCATAGCTCGTTGCCGGGAACGGGGACACCCCAGTCGCCGATGACGAGCTGCGTGGCCGCGGTGTTCTTGACGTCCTGCTTCCAGACCAGGGAGCCGTCGGAGGCGAGAGAGTACGTCTCGGTGACGGTGAAGCCCTTCACGCCTTCCGCGTTGGTGGAGTTCTGGTGGGTGACCGTCACACTGCTCGACGTCGCCGAGACGGTGCGGCCGTCGGCCGACTGGGAGGTCCACGCGGTCTTCCAGGGGTTCGCGCCGACACCGGTGGTCGACACTGCTCCCGTGCCGTTCGCGTAGGAGAACATCAGGTTCCCGAACCACTGGCGGTACTTGCTGTTCGTCTCGCGGGCCTGCTCCGGAGCGCTGTCCGGGTTCATCAGGTATTCGGTGTCGTGTAGGTCGCCGACGATCTTGAGCGACTGCATCGACCCGTCCGCGGCGAAGCTCGCGCGGATCTTGTCGGAGGCGAGCGTGTAGGGGTAGCTGGTGGCGGCGTCGGCGGTCTGGCCGACCACCACCGATCCTGCTGCGGCGATGACGCCGATCGTGAGTGCCGCGAGCAGCCGAGAGGCTCTGCGTGAGAGGAGGGACATGTCCTGCCTTCTTCGTCGAAGTGCGGATGCGGTGACCGGCGGCCGCCGCAGAGGAGCGAGGATCCGCCCGGCGGTGGGAGCTCGCCCGGGAATCAGGAGTGGTTCACGGGAAGCCAGATGCGCATCGACACGGGACCTCGGGATCCCCACGACCGGTACGGGGTGAGCGCCACGGTCAACGGCCGTCGGTGCGGGGTTCGAGGGATTCTGGAGAAGGGCCATTCGTGCTCGTCGCGTTCGGCGACGCTGCCGGCGAGCGTCACACGCCCCTCTCGTGCGATCGGGACCGCTCCGGCGTCCAGGGCGATGTCGTCGACGTGGGCGCCGGCGGGGAGGTCGACGGACTCGAGGCAGAGGATGTCCGGTCCGTGCTGGACGGCGACGGTGCCGCGGGTGGCATCGATCCTCTCGTCGGGCTGCACGAGGACGGGTTCGAAGGGGAGGTCGAGTTCGATCCGGTCGCCGACGCGGAAACGCCGTTCGAGGTGGAGCGTGCCGTGGAACGGTCCGGTCGGCGTCTCGGCAGCATCCCCGTCGGCGGAGACGACGACGACGTCCGCGTTCGTCGCCCAGGTCGGGATCCGCAGCGTCAGAGTCCACGGCTCGACGGGTGTGCGCGTGATGGTCACGGCGACTCGCCCCCGCTCCGGCAGGTCGCTGGAGACCTCCATCGAGACGTCTCCCTGGAGGAGAGCGGCGGAGATCGTGGCGGACGCGTACTGGTGCAGCTGCACACCCTTCGCGTCGGTGGTGGCGAGGTAGCCGGACAGCGAGGCGAAGGTGCGGGCGAGGTTGTTGGGGCAGCAGGCGACGTCGAACCACGCCGCCCGCTGACTGGAGTCCGCGCGCTTGGACTGCTCCTCCGGGGAGGACGCGACGCCCGGCTCGCGCCGGTGGAGGGTGTTCGCGTAGAAGAAGGAGCGGCCGTCCTCGGACACGGCGGTGGCGATGATGTTGTGCAGAGTGCGTTCGATCAGGTCCGCGTAGCGCGGGCGGCCGGTGGCGAGCAGCAATCTCCACGAGAGCATGATCGAGCCCACGCCGGCGCAGGTCTCGCAGTACGCGCGGTCGTTGGGTAGCTCGAAGTCGGCGCCGAACGCCTCGTCCTGGTGATGCGAGCCCATTCCACCGGTGATGTAGGTCCGGCGTGCGACTGTGGCCTCCCACTGCCGCTCGACGATCGCGAGCAGCTCGGCGTCATCAGTGTCCACGGCGACGTCGACCACCGCGGACGTGAGGTAGAGGGCGCGCACCGCGTGTCCGCGGAGGACCTTGGCCTCGCGGATCGGGACGTCGTCCTGGAAGTAGGCGCGACCGAACTCGACGTCTTCCAGGCTCTGGTGACCGCGGCGGTCCAAGAACACGCGGGCTTGCTCGAGGTAGCGCTCCTCCCCCGTGGCGCGGGCGAACTCCGTGAGCGCGACCTCGATCTCCGGATGTCCGCAGACCGTCTGGCGGCCGTCCGCCCCGAACTCCGAGCAGATGTGGTCGGCGAGACGGCGCGCGGCCTGCGTGAACCCGTCCTCACCGTGGGTGCGCAGTCGCGCGACCGCGGCCTGGAGGAGGTGTCCGGCGTTGTACAGCTCATGGCCCCACTCGAGGTCGCTGTAACGCTCAGCCTGACCGTGCCGGCCGAAGCGGGTGCCGAGATAGCCGTCGCTCTCCTGCGCACTGACGATGCGGGCGGTGAGAGCGCGGATGATCGATTCGGTCTCCGGGTCCTCACGTCCGGCGGTGTGCCAGCAGAGCCCTTCGAGGGTCTTGTAGACCTCGGAGTCGGCGAACTCGCGTCCGCGACGGCCTTCGGCGAGTCCGCCCCCGACGGCGAGCTCGAAATTGCGCAGCCATCCGGCGCGCTCCAGCCAGCCGAGGTTGTGCTCGAAGGTGGCGGTCGCGTTGACGGCGACCCGACGTCCCCAGAACCCCTCCGGGTCCAGCTGGACCCGGTCGATGGCGAGGGGTGTCAGGGTCCCGGCGGCCGGGTCAACGGGCAGGGCTGGGGAGAAGGTCATGACGGGATCTTTCACGAGTGGCGCGGGACGAGAGGAAGGACGACTGCTACTTGACGCTGCCGACGGCGAGGCCCTCACGCAGCAGCCGGAACGACAGCACGTAGACGGCCAGCAGCGGCAGCGAGGAGATGACCGCGAGAGCCATCAGCCCGGGCCAGTCGATCCCGTACCCCGACGTCTGCTGCGCGATGAGAGCGCTGATCGGGTAGTTGACCGGAGAGAGGAAGAGGTTGATCGCGAAGAGGAACTCGCCCCAGGCGACGAGGAAGATCAGCGAGCCGACCGTCGCCATGCCGTTTCGAACGATCGGGACGACGACGGCGAAGAAGGTGCGCAACCGACCGGCCCCGTCGATGGAGGCGGCCTCTTCGATGGCGTCGGGCACCGCGGCGAAGAACGGTCGCAGCAGCAGCACGGCCCACGGCAGCAACATCGCCGTATCGGCGAGGACGAGACCGGCGGTGGTGTCCAGAAGACCGAGCCTGCTGAAGATCGCGAACAGAGGGATGATGCTCGCCGTCTGCGGCACCATCTGCAGGAAGATCAGCAGCCCGAGGACGAGACCGGCGACGACGCCGTCGACGCGGCGCAGCGCGTAGGCGAACGGGACGCCGAGCGCGAGCACCAGTGCAGTGGTCCCGAGGGCGATCTGCGCCGACTGGGCGAGCGCCGTCGCGAGGGCGGGGTTCGCGAGCGCCTCCGCATAGGCGTCGAAGGAGGGCGCCGAGAGGATCGCTCCGCCGACCACGTCGCCCTGGCGCTTGAGGGAGGTGAGCACGATCCAGACAAGGGGCAGCCCGTACAGGACGTAGAGCACCACGCGTACGGTGAAGGCGACCGGCTCCCGGGTGCGGGACGGTCGCGCGACGCGGGTCGCAGCGCCGCCTCGCAGGCGGGTCAGGGGGGCGGTGAGGGTGCTCATCAGGACTCGCTCCTGGTCGATCGGACGTAGACGACGGCGAGGACCGCCACGATGGCGAGGGCGATGATGCCCGTCGCGGAACCAAGTCCGTAGTCGTGCTGGACGAAGGCCTGGGAGTAGCTGAGGTAGGGCAGCGTGGACGTCGCGTCTCCGGGGCCGCCGGCGGTCATCACGTAGATGAAGTCGAAGCTGCGGAAGGCGTAGACGACGGTCAGGATCGCCAGGATGACGGCGGTCGGCCGCGCCGCGGGGATGAGGATGCTCCGGATCTCCTGCCAGCGGCTCGCGCCGTCGACCGAGGCCGCCTCGAGGATCTCGGGGTCGATGCCCAGCAGAGCCGACCGGAAGACCAGCGCATTGAAGGGGATGACGGCCCAGGCGTTCACGATCGCGACCGAGAGCAGCGCGAACCTCGCGTCGTAGAGGAAGGGGACGCCCTCCGCCGAGAGGCCGGTCGCCCGCACGAGCGTGTTGACCAGACCCTGATCGGCGAGGAGGAACTTCCAGATGCTGCCGTTCACCACGGGCGGCATGGCCCAGATGAACACCATCATCCCCAGGAGGAAGGCACTGCCCAGCCGGGAGGAACGGAGGGCGATCGCCGCTCCGAGTCCTCCGACGACCCCGACGACCGTGACCAGGACCACGAAGGCCCCGGTGCGCAGCGTGGCGCCGCCGAGGTCGGAGCCCTGGAGCAGCGCGAGGAAGTTCTGCACTCCGACGAACGGCCAGTCCCCGTTGAGGGTTCCGGAGCTGACCTCGCTGACGCTCATCCTCATCAGCAGGTAGATGGGGTAGAGCGACAGCGCCGCGAGCAGCACTCCTCCCGGTGCGGCGAAGCCCAATCGGCCGCCGCCGACACCGGATCGTCTCCGGGTCGTGGTCGAGGTGCTGCTCACGGTCGTTCCGTTCTCTCGTCGGTCTCTGCTACTGCTGAAGCAGCGGCGTCAGGGTCGTCATCAGGTCGCCCGACAGCTGCTCGGGGGTCCCGCTACCGGCGACCGCCGCGCTCCAGGACTCACCGACGGTCTGCAGCACCTTCGCGACGTTCTCGGACGGGATCGCCGGGTCGGGCGAGGTGTGGCCGTCGTCCTGAAGGATCGCCGCGAACTGGGAAAGGATCGGATCGCTGCCGACCTTGTCGTCGGCAGCCGCGTCGGCGCGGGCGGGGATCGAGCCGAAGGCGTCGAGCAGCGTCAGCTGCCCCTGCTTCGAGAAGAACTCCTGCTCGAGGTACTCCTGCGCGAGCTCCTTGTTCTCGGAGAAGGCGCCCACGTTCTGCACCTCACCGCCGAGGTAGACGGAGCCGTCTTCACCGACGGGGATCGGCACGACCCCGTACTCGAACGCGGCGTCCTTCTCGGCCGAGGTGATCTGCCAGTTGCCGTTCACGGCGAAGGCCGTGTTCCCCGCGGCGAACTGCTGGAAGGGGACCGTCTGGTCCCACGTCGCCGCCTCCTTGGTCAGATAGCCCTTCTCGGTCCAGTCCTGCACCATCGCGAACGCGTCCTGCAGCGGCTGCTGCTCGGGTGCGGCGTAGTCCCACCCGGCACGCGAGAGCCACGGGAACGCCTGCCACTCTCCCTCGGAGTTCGCCTTGCCGGTCAGCGTGATGCCGTCCTTCCCGGCGGCCGTGGCCAACGCGAGATCCGCCTCGAGCTCCTCGAACGAGGTGGGAGCCTCGACACCCAGCTCGGTGAGGATGTCCTGGTTGTACCAGAGGCCGATCAGGTTCACGAAGCCCTGCACGCCCATGACGTCGTCACCGACCTTCTGCACGACGGCGTCAGGGAACTGCCCGGCGTCGGCGTACTGGTCCCACCACTCGTTCATCGGCTCGATGGCCTTCGCCTCGGTGAGGGTGAAGGTGTCGGCGGCGTTGTAGACGACCACATCGGGGCCGGTGCCCGTTCCCGCGGCCTGCACGAGCTTGTTCGTCAGCTGGTCGAACGGAACGTAGACGTTCTCGACTGCGACCCCCTCGTGCGTCGACTCGAAGTCCGACGCGAGCTCCTCGAGTCCGGCGGTCTGGCCGTCGACGGAGTAGTAATGCCAGACGGTCAGGGTGTCGCCGCCGTTCCCGGCCGAGGCGCCTCCTGCGGACGACGGCGTGCAACCGCTGAGGAGAAGGGCCGCAGTGGCGGCTGTGACCGCTGCGACAATGCTGATCCGGGTGCTGTGACGCCTCACGACGTGCCTCGCTTTCACTGTCTTCATTGACTCGGCCACCTGGTGCCAGGTATTTCATCGATGAAATCGAGGACCGCTGTCGGCGATAGTAGAGCCGCCGGGCCGCCTCCGTCAATATCCGCGATTCACCCGGTCGTATCGCGGTGCGCTGGTCGAGGCGTGCATACTGTGCGCACCAGTTCATCGATGAAACGGAACGGCCATGACCTCGCACCCCGTCCACCGAGCGCACGGCATCGTGCACCCCGCCTTCACGGTCGGGACGATCGATTCGCGGCTCTTCGGATCGTTCGTGGAGCACCTGGGCCGAGGCGTCTACGGCGGCTTGCTCGATCCTTCGCACGAGAGCGCCGACGCCGACGGATTCCGCACCGACGTCCTCGCGCTCGTCGAGGAGCTCGGAGTCACGACCGTCCGCTACCCGGGCGGCAACTTCGTCTCGGCGTACGACTGGCGCGA
Source organism: Rathayibacter sp. AY1H3 (assembly GCF_002932015.1). Lineage (NCBI taxonomy): Bacteria > Bacillati > Actinomycetota > Actinomycetes > Micrococcales > Microbacteriaceae > Rathayibacter > Rathayibacter sp. AY1H3. The sequence continues at coordinate 23,970 of NZ_PSUU01000007.1, read as the reverse complement.
CGGCATCGGTCCGGTCGAGAATCGTCCCGTCCGGCTCGATCCGGCCTGGCACACCGTCGAGCCGAATCGCTTCGGGATCGACGAGTTCGTCCGCTGGTGCCGGGCGGCGCGCGTCGAGCCGATGATGGCGCTGAATCTCGGGACCGACGGAATCCGCTCGGCCCTGCACCTGCTGGAGTACGCGAACCACCCCGGCGGCACGACGCTCTCGGACGAGCGGCGCGCGAACGGCGCCGACGAGGCGCACGACATCCGGCTCTGGTGTATCGGCAACGAGATGGACGGGCCGTGGCAGATCGGCCATCTCAGCGCCGGCGAGTACGGGCGTCTCGCCGCCCGCACCGCCGCCGCCATGCGCGCACTCGACCCCGACCTCGAACTGATCGTCTGCGGCAGCTCGAACGACCGGATGGCCACCTTCGGAGCCTGGGAGCAGGAGGTGCTGCTGCACACGGTCGAGCACGTCGACTTCGTCTCGTGCCACCAGTACTTCCGCTACGACGGCGACCTCTCCGCGTTCCTCGCCTCCGGCGTCGCCATGGACCGCTTCATCACCGCCATCGCCGACACGATCGGACAGGTCCGAGCACAGAGGCGATCAGAGCGTCCGATCGCCATCTCCTTCGACGAGTGGAACGTGTGGGACTTCGTCGCACACGATGAACGAGTCGCCGGAGGGCTCGAATGGGAGGAGGCGCCCCGACTCCTCGAGGACCGCTACACGGCAGCGGACGCCGTCGTCGTGGGCGACATGCTCATCAGCATGATCAACAGAGCCGACATCGTCCGGGCAGCGAGCATGGCTCAGCTGGTGAACGTCATCGGTCCGATCATGACCGAGCCGGACGGCCCCGCCTGGCGGCAGAGCACCTTCTGGCCGTTCGCCCAGGCACGGCGCTCCGCCGGCGCCACCGCGCTCCGGACCGTCGTCGAGGCGGACAGCACGGGAGCGGGCGATGACTCCGCTCCCGTCCTCGCCTTCGCCGCAGCGGCGCACGCCGACGGCTCGCTCGACCTGATGATCGTCAACCGCGCGACCGACGGCGTCACGGACACCACGGTCGACCTCACGTCGTTCCCCACCCTCACGGTGACAGAGGCACTGATCCTCCGACACGAGGACCCCTTCGCGACGAACTCGGCGGAGCTCCCCGACACCGTCACTCCGCGGCCCCTCGCCGTAGCGCTGACCGACGGCGTCCTCTCGCTCCGGATCCCCGCCATCGCCTGGGTGACCGTGCGCCTCTCGCCGACCGTCGACCTGGGATGATCGGGGAACGCTCATGGGAGGGATGATGCCGATGCCGCGATCGCGAACCCGCCCGGTGACCATGGCCGATGTCGGCGCTGCTGCAGGCGTCACCGCTCGCACGGTCTCCAACGTGCTCAGCGGCAACGCCAACGTCAGACCCGAGACCCGCGATCTCGTCCTCAAGGCAGTCCGCGATCTCGGATACCAACTCAACGTCTCCGCGCGCGGACTGCGCACCGGCCAGACCGGGCTCATCACCCTCGCGATCCCGGATCTCGCGATCGAGTACTTCGGCCAGCTCGCGACGGTCATCATGTCGGAGGCCGAGCGGCACGGCTGGACCGTGATCATCCAGCAGACCGGAGCGCGCCGAGACGCCGAGATCGCCGTCCTCTCCGGCTCCAGCCGCCAGCTGTCGGACGGACTGATCTTCCAGCCCCACGCACTCGGCCCCGGAGACGAGAAAGTACTCGTCGGGGACCGCCCACTCGTTCTCCTGGGCGACAGGATCTTCGACGGCCCGGTCGATCACGTGACCATGGCGAACACAGCCGCCGCGGCCACCGCCACGCAGTACCTGATCGACCGCCAACACCGGCGCATCGCCGCGATCGGCAGCAACCCCGCCGGCGGATCCGTCAGCGCCGCAGCACTCCGCTTGGACGGATACCGCGGTGCCCTCGAGGCGAACGCGATCCCGTTCGACCCCGCCCTCGTCGCGGTCGCCACCGAGTGGCACCACGCCGACGGCGCCGTCGCGATGACGCAGCTGCTCGACTCCCGCGTCCCTCTGGACGCCGTCTTCTGCTTCAACGACACCCTGGCCTTCGGGGCACTGCACGCACTGCACGTTCGCGGCATCCGCGTACCGGAGGACATCGCGGTCGTCGGCTTCGACAACGTCACCGCCGCCGCCTACGCGATACCCGCCCTCACCACGATCGATCCCGGCAGCCGCCAGATCGCCAAGACGGCCGTCGACCTCCTCGCTCAGCGCATCCGGAACGGCCCTCCGGCGCACCCGAGCGAGATCGTCGTCGAGCACTCGCTCATCTCCCGCCGCAGCGCGTAGCACAAGCACATTCGTCAGCGACGAGCCGGTCCGCGCCCGAGAACACGTCTCCGAGCGCACACCGCTCGGCGTGCCCCGTCCACTGACCGACGCCCCACCGGCGCAGCGACCCGGCGCGAGGACTGGCCGGTGACGTCGCGAACGGATCCGTATGGAGAGCAACACCTTCGCATGCATGTCGAGGTGGCTGGTCCGGTAGCCGTGAGCCTCCGATACGTCGCGCAGGCCGCGCCCGCTCACCCCGCGCCGGAATCGGCCCGGAAGTGAGCAGATTGCCAAGATCGATGCCCCTCGGGGAGGGGCTGGAACCGCTTCTACTAGATCTGAATATCGGTGTCGAACATTCCGACGGGCGGGGTCCTGTAAGGCAACGGTTCGCCCGGCAGGTTCTCGTCTGTCGCTCCCGTGAACGGTCCGTCTGTGGATAGCAGGGCGGCCATGTGTGGTTCGGCGTGGTTGATCCACCAGGCGCTGATCCCGAGTCCTGCGTCGAGGCGGGATGCTTCCCAGCTGCGCCAGAGCGCTTCGATGCGTTGCACGGCCTCATCGACGGTCCACCAGTCGGCGCGCCAGCGTCCGGTTCCCTGACCTTTGGCGGAGACGCGGCGGCGGTACGTGTAGCGCCAGTACTTCCGCAGCCACTCGTCCGCGGATCCGTAGACGAGGGTCGGGGCGGAGTCCTCTTCGAACGAGCGCTGCACGGCCGCTTCGGCGCGGGCCTGCATCAGCTCGACCCGCTCGGGCGTCAGTGCTCGTTCCAAGGCTTCCTTCGTCATCCCGGCGATGATCCCGGTGATGACGTCCGCGACCTCTCTCGCGGCGATCGCGTCGACGTCGAACGCGCCGAGCATCGATGCGGCCGCGGTGTCGCCCTCTCCGTCGACGGCGGCTGAGAGGCCCGCAGCCTCTTGCACGTCTCCGCCCGCGAGCGGATCGTCGTCAGTCACGCTGCGCCTCCGTCCGCGTCGCGTCCTCGTTCTCCATCAGAGCCCGCATCGAGGCGGCGAGGTCAATCGCCGGAGCCGGCTCGACGCTCGCAACGACCGGCTCGGCGCTGGTCACGACCGGCTGCGCGGCCGTCGCTACGACAGGAGCCGGCTCGGCGCCGCGTACCGGCGCGGTCGCGGGGTCGTGGGCGGCGATGGAGGCTTTGATCGCTGCGACCTTCTCCTTCGTGCCCTCGTACCAGGGCACGGTGCGCAGCAGCGCGGCCCTCGATCCGGTGGAGAGCATTACGGCGCGGCCGCGGGGCATCGCTCCGAGCTCGTCCACGGTCAGGATCCGTTCGCGCTTCAAGGCGGTCGAGGTTGAGCGGACGCCCTTGTTATAGCTGGCGGAGGTCGTTTCGCGGTCGTAGTCCCCGACGAGCTCGGAGACGTTCTGCAGGAAGTCGTTCTCCTTGACGCTGCCGAGGTAGAGGAACGCGTTCGATGCGCTCCACAGCTTCAACATGCCCTCCTTGCCCCGTGCCGCTCATCCAGGCGTCGATCCTCCCGCCCGACGGCAGGCGCGCCTAGCCGCGAGGCCCGCGTCTCTGCGGGACGGAGGCGCCGTCGTTCCCGCGGCGGGACGGCGCTCGTCTCTCCTGTGGTGGAAGCGCGCCCGTCACTCCTGCGCGCCCGTCACTTCTGCGTGCTCGTCACTCCTGCGCGGCCGCCGCGAGGGCACGGTCGAGCCAGTCCGCGAGCAGCAGGCGCTCCGCGGGCGTGAGGCCGGCGAGCTCCGGTGCGAGGGCCCGGACGCCGACGAGGGCGGTGAGCCGCCCGCCGTCGCCGGGGGAGGGCGGGTCGGTGAGGATCCCCGCGAGCACGCTGTCGAGCGCGGCGTCGGCGAGACCGGGGTCGCGGTCGGCGGCGGGGGTGGAGAGCAGGGTGGTGACCACGCCGGTGCCCGCCGCCTGGATGAGGCCGACGGCGCGCTCCTCCGGCACGCGGAGGCGGCCCTCGGCGGCCACGCGCTGCACGCGGGCGGCGAGGACCCGCCGCCCGGAGAGGGCGGCCGGCGATCCGGAGGCGCGGCCCGGATCGCTGAGGAGGCGGAAGAGCGCGGGGTTGGCCAGGCCGAACTCCACCTGCGCGGCCCAGCCCGAGCGCAGGTCCTCGACCGGGTCGACACCGCCGGCGACGGCCGCTTCGACCGTCCGCGCCTTGGAGTCGACCCAGGTGGCCAGCACGTGCTCCGCGACCGCCTCGAGCAGGCCGTCCTTGTCGCCGAAGAGGCGGTAGATCGCCGGGGCCTGCAGCCCGGCCGCCTGGGCGACCGCTCGCGTGGTGACGGCGGCGGGGCCCTCATCGCGGAGGAGGCCGGCGGCCGCCTCGACGATGCGCAGGCGCGTGTCGGTCGGAGGAGTGGGGCTGGTCACGTATCGACGGTAGCGCACTGTTGCTATCAAGGGAATTCCGTGGTTATCTTCCTCGTGGTATCGCTGATACCCCTCATCGGAAGGCTCTCCACATGATCATCGTGACCGGTGCCACCGGCGCTCTGAACGGCGCCACCGTCGACCACCTCCTCGACTCCGTTCCCGCCTCCGGGATCGCCGTCGTCGCCCGCGACGCCTCGAAGGCCGCCCGCTTCGCAGAGCGCGGAGTGGAGGTGCGCGTCGGCGACTACGCCGACCCCGCCTCCCTCCCGGCCGCCTTCGACGGAGCGGATCAGCTGCTCCTCGTCTCCTCGAGCGACCCGCGGGCCGACGCCGTCGCCCTGCACCGCACCGCCGTCGAGGCGGCCGTCGCGGCCGGAGTCGGACGGGTCCTCTACACGAGCCACCAGGGCGCCGCCGCCGACACCCCCTTCGGCCCGGGCCGGGACCACGCGGCGACCGAGCGCCTGCTCGCCGAGTCCGGACTCGCCTGGACGTCGCTCCGCAACGGCTTCTACGCGCACAGCCTGGGCCTCTTCCTCGGACCGTGGCGGGAGACCGGAGTGATCGAGGTCCCCTCCGACGGCCGCGTCTCGTGGACGGCCCGCGAGGACGAGTCGGAGGCGGCCGCCCGGCTCCTCCTCTCGGGGAGCCCGCACGACGGGCCGGTCACGCTGACCGCGACGGAGGCTCCGACGTTCGAGGAGATCGCCGGGATCGCGGCCGAGGTCGGCGGGCGGCCCGTCGACCTGCGCGTCCTCGGCGATGACGAGTGGGTCGCCGCGCGCGTCGCGGCGGGTCAGCCCGAGTTCCTCGTGCGCTTCACCCTCGGGATGCACCGGGCGGCCGAGCGCGGCTTCTTCGCGGGCACCGGCCCCGAGCTCGGGCGCCTCCTCGGACGCGAGCCGCGCAGCGTCCGCGACCTGCTCGAAGCCGGGCAGGCAGCCGTCGCCGGATGACGCCGGGCGGGCCGCCCCGGGCCCGCCCGCGTGACGAGGCGCCGCGCCGTCCGTCGAAGCGCGGCCGAGGCGGCGGCGTCTCGGCGTCAGGGCGGTTTCCCGGCTCCCCCCGCACGACGACGGGAGCCCGCCGCACCGGTGAGGTGCGACGGGCTCCCGAGGAGTGCCGTGCGTCAGCCGCAGCTGCGCGCGCTGTAGGGCGCGGTGGCCGTGGCCGTGACGGTCTTGCCGCCGACCGTGGCCGTGCCGGTGACCGTCGCCTCGCCCGCGGCGAGCTGCGTCGAGCGCACCGTGAACGCGGCGGAGCCGGAGGCGCCCGGCTTCACGCCGGCGATCGTCTTCACGCCCTCCGGGGTGCTGATCGAGACGTCCATCGGCACCGTGTCTCCGTTCTTGCCGACGACCGTCAGCACGACCTTGCCGGCGACGCAGCGCGACGTGGCGGTCGCGCTCACCTTCAGCGAGGACTGCACGGTGACCGTGACCTGCACCGGCATGCGCGACGCGTCCTGCGCGACGCCCGAGACCGTGAAGGTCCCGGCCGTGGCGTAGGCGGCGGGCGCGACGGCGTCCCAGGCCACGTCGACCGTGCTGGTGGTGCCGGCGGCGGTCGTGATCGTGGCGCGGGGCAGGACCGGCGCGGCGCCGACCGTGGTCGTCGCGGTCAGCGGAGCGACCGAGGCGACGGCCAGGCCGGGGGCGTAGCCCTCGAGCACCTTCTGGTACTCGGAGCGCGTCACCGGGATGACCGTGCCGTGGCGCGGCTTGCCGCCGTCGGCGTTCTGCGGCAGGCCCGTGCGGAGCTTCGCTCCGAGCGGCTGCCAGGAGTCGCCGTTCGCGAGGTCGTCGGTGCCGAACGGGATGTAGTGGTTCGGCCCGTCGTGGTAGTTCGGCTGGTCGATGAAGAGGAACCAGTCGAGGCCGTTCACGTCGCCCTCGTTGGCGGGGAAGACGTTGGGGCCCTCACCGCTGGTGAAGGTCTTGCCGGGCTCGCCGTTGGGCAGGCCCGAGGCCACCTTCTCCTTGACCAGCGACCACTCGTCCGCCGGTCCGCCGGTGCCGGGCAGCGAGCCCGAGACGGTGGCCAGCAGGTCGGTGCTCTTCTCCTCGCGGAGGGTCATCGACGCCTCGTCCTTGGTGAAGCGGTAGTAGGTGTCGCCGTCCTTCGCGACCGTCGAGTCGATGGTGCCCTTGCCGGCGCCGCGCTTGACGTCGATCCACGGCTTCGCCTCCGAGAAGGAGGTGAAGTCCTCGGTCGTCGCGTACATCATCTGGTTGTAGGTGACGGAGGCGCGATCGGCCGTGTTCGTGGTCGGGTACATGTTCGAGGCCCAGAAGACGACGTAGGTCTGGAGCTCGTCATCCCAGTACGCCTCGGGGGCCCAGGTGTTGCCGGCGAAGTCGGTGGAGACCTTGACGTGGCGCTGGGCGGACCAGTTCACCAGGTCGGTCGACTCCCAGACCTCGATGTACTTCGAGCCCGACTTCTGCGCGGTGTCGAAGCCGCCGGGGAGCCCGTCGATCTTCAGGTCGGTGGCGAGCATGAAGAACTTGTCGCCCTCGTGCGAGCGGATGATGAACGGGTCGCGCAGGCCCATCGTCCCCAGGTTCGAGGTGAAGACCGGCTTGCCGCCGTTCAGCGTGTTCCAGCTCAGCGCGTCGTTGCCCTTCGAGGCGGCGAGGCTGATGCGCTCGGCGCCGTCGCCCTCTCCGGTGAAGAACGCCCAGACGTACGCCTCGGTGTCGTCGGTGCCGGCGGGGAGCGGCTGCACCCGGAGGGTGAAGTCGCGGGTCCGGGTGGTGGATCCGCTGGTCGCGGTCGCGCGGACGACCACGTCGATCGCGGGGCTCCCGGTCGCGGGGCGGTCGACGTCGATGGTGCGGGTGCCGGCGGCGCTGCCGTCGCGGACGGTCGCTCCGCTCGGGCTGACGACGCTCCAGGCGATGCTCGAGCCGAGCGTGCCGGTGGTGGGCACCGAGACGTTCGTCCGGATGTCGCCGACGTTCGGGATGGCGATCGCGGCGAGGTCGCGCTGGACCTTCGTCGCGTCGTCCAGCTGCGCGGCGACGCGCACCGCGTAGTCGACCGAGCGGGTCTCGGTGCCGACCCTGTAGGTGGCGGTGAGGGTGGCGGTGGCGTCCGGCTGCCCCGCGGCGGGGCGCGTGACGGTCGCGGTGCCGCCGGTGATCGCGACGGCCGCGCTGTTCGACGTCCAGGTGATGCCGACGCCGCTGGCGGTGGTGGGCACCGTGAAGCCGGCGGTCGCCTCCGTGGGCACCGTGACCGACGCGACGGCGCGGTCGAGGGCCTGCGAGGAGTAGAGCGCCTGCACGGAGCTGCTGCTGAGGGCGCTGTCGTAGACGGCGAAGTCGTCCATCTCGCCGTTCCAGCCCGGGTCGTTGTAGGTCGAGCGCGCGATGTACGCGACGAGCGACGGGCCGAACGAGGAGACGTCGCGGGCGATCGTGCTCTGCGAGATCTGCGCGCCGTTGACGTACACGGTGAGCTTGCCGGTCGAGCCGTCGATGACGGTCGTGTAGAGCGAGAGGCCCGAGGGGGTGCGCGCGCCGACGGTCGGGGTGCCCGTCGCCCCGGCGCCGACCTCGGTGTTGTAGGGAGCGCCCGCGTTGACCGAGTTGGTGACGACCGACTTGGTGTAGCCGGAGAGGTTGCTCGGGTTGAGCAGCCAGTAGCCGGAGGAGAACGAGGCGCCGGAGGCGACGGGCGCTCCGACGAACGCGGCGGCGACGTTGCCGGTCCCGCCCTTGTGGGCGAGCCAGGTCGAGAAGGTCAGGTCCTTCTTGCCGACGAGGCCGGCGGTGGGGATCTCGAGGTAGGGGGCGGCCGCGGCGGATCCGCCGGGGAGGCTGATGAGCCCGTTGCGGAACTGGGCCCCGGAGCCGCGCAGCGTCGCGCTGTAGCCGTTGCCGCTGGTGTCGGCGACCGTGGTGCCGGTGGGGGCGGTGTCGAACGTGTAGTGGAGGAGCGGGGTCTCGGTGGCTCCGAAGGCGGAGCTGGGGACCGTGGCGCCGAGCAGCGCCGTGGCGGCGACGGTCGCGACCGCCAGAGCGGTCCTCACCGCCGATCGTGATCGTCTCATGCAGATAGGCCCTCGTGATCGGGTGCGGCGTCGAGGCACGATCCGCAGGGCCGCGGAGGTGTGCGTCTTCGCACGGGATGTGAAAGTGAACATCCTAGATCGCGGTACCGGATCCTGACCAGACCCCGGGAGAGGTCTGCGGGCTCGCGCAGAACGCCGGCCGGACGCGCGGTTCCTCGCCTCTCGACCGAGGGGCACTGCTCTCCGCCGACGTTCTGCCGGAGCCGGCCGGGTGGCACGATGTCCGCATGGCCTCCGACCGCCCCGTCCTGCTCGTCGTCGACGTCGCCGACGGCGGCCGCGAGGATCCCGAGTTCGAGATCGAGCTGCAGCTGCTGACCGCGAGCGTCGTCTCGGCCGCCACCGCCGCGGGCTTCGTGGTCGACCGCGTCCCTGCCGAGCAGGCCGGCGCCGCCGAGCTCGAGCGCCGGCTCGCCGCCGCCGACGCCGTCGTGGTCACCGGAGGGGAGGACGTCGACCCGTCCCTCTACGGCGGCCGGTCCGACGACCCGCACCGAGGCCAGTCCTTCCCCGCGGCCGACCGCGCGCAGATCGCGCTCGTCCGCCGTGCCGTCGAGACGCGGACCCCGCTGGTCGGGATCTGCCGCGGGATGCAGCTGGTCAACGTCGCCCTCGGCGGCGACCTCGTGCAGCACCTGCCCGGCGCCGGTCACGTGGGCCGGTCGGTCCCCGGCGAGCACCTGTCCGGGATGGTCGACCACCGCGTGGCGCTCGAGCCGGGCAGCGCCCTCGCTCGCATCCTCGGCGCCGCCGAGCTCGACGTCCGCAGCTCCCACCACCAGGCCGTCGACCGTCCCGGCGAGGGCCTCGTCGTGGTCGGCCGCGCCGACGACGGCACCGTCGAGGCCCTCGAGCACGAGTCCGCGCCGCTCTGGTGCGTGCAGTGGCACCCGGAGGACGCGGGCTCGCGAGGCACCGTGCTCACGGACCTGCTCGAGGCGGCGCTCGCCGCGACCGCTACTTGATCGACCCGCGCATCACTCCGCTGACCACCCAGCGCTGCGCGAAGAGGTACACGATCAGCAGCGGCGCCATCGCCATCAGGTAGGACGCGAAGGCGACGGTGTAGTTCGTGTTGAACTGCCCCTGGAAGACGTACTCGGCCAGCGGCAGGGTGCGGGCGGACGGGTCCGAGAGCACCACGAGCGGCAGGATGAAGTCGTTCCACGCCCACACGCAGGTCAGGATCCCGACGGTCGCGTTCATCGGGCCGAGCAGCGGGAAGATCACCTGCCAGTAGGTCCGCCAGGTCGAGGCGCCGTCGGTGCGCGCCGCCTCCTCGAGCTCGATGGGGATCGAGCGGATGAAGGCCGTGTAGATGAACGTGTTGATCGAGAGCCCGAACACGGCGTAGAGCAGGATCAGCCCGGCCTGGTTGTCCAGGCCCAGCAGGGCCGTCTCCTTCACCACCGGCAGCATGATGATCGGGAACGGCACGAAGACCGCGGCGAGCAGGTAGAAGTAGACGCCCTTGAAGAACGGCCTGTGCATGTTCCGGGCGACCGCGTAGGCGACCATCGAGTTCGAGAACAGCGTCAGCACGACGGCTCCGACCGTGATCAGCGCGGTGTTCACGAAGGCCTGCGGGAAGCGGGTCGCCGTCCACGCCTCGGCGAAGTTGCCCCACGAGATCGAGGTCGGCAGCTCGAACCCGGTTCCGCCGAGCTGGTCGGGCGTCTTCAGCGCGGTCACGACGGCGAAGTAGAGCGGCAGGAGGATCGTCAGCGAGCAGACCGCGATGAGCGCGGTCGCCCACCAGTTGATCCGGTAGGTGTCGCGGGAGGGCCGGCGCCGCCCCTCGGGCTCGCCGAGGGCGATCGCGGTCGTGGGGGTGATGGTCGATGTCATCAGAACGACGCCTCTCTGCGGCTGAGGACTCGGAACTGGATCAGCGAGACCACGATGATGATGAGGAAGTAGAGGACGGCGTTGGCCGTCTGATAGGCGTACTCGCCGCCCTGGAAGCCGCCGCGGTAGATCAGCAGCGTGATCGACTCCGTCGAGGTGCCGGGACCGCCGTTGGTGAGGGCGATGATGTGGTCGAACACCTGGAGGAAGTTCTTCATCGAGATGACCATGTTGATCGTGAAGAAGGAGGCGATCAGCGGGAACGTGATCGAGGTGAACTGCCGCCACCTCCCCGCTCCGTCGAGCGAGGTCGCCTCGTAGAGCTCGCCCGGGATCGTCTGGAGTCCGGCGAGGTAGATGATGATCGAGAAGGCCGAGGCCTGCCAGACCGCCAGCACCACGATCGCCACCCACGCCCAGTCGGCGTTCGCGAGGATGTTCTCGCCGATCACCGGGATCGCGCCGAGGATCTGCGGCAGCGAGTTCGCGAAGAGGTACTGGAACACGTAGCCGATGACCAGGGTCGAGAGCACGTAGGGGATGAAGTAGATCCCGCGGAACGCCGTCTGGAACTTGATCCGCGCGTTGAGGGCGACGGCGATGGCGAGCGAGATCACGTTCACCAGCACGGTCGCCACGATCGCGAAGCCGAAGGTGAACCCGTAGGCCTTCCAGACGCGGTCGTCCTGGAGGAGCGCGAGGTAGTTCGAGGCGCCGATCAGGTCCCAGGAGCCGTAGCCCGCGTAGTCCGTGAAGCTGAAGAAGATTCCGGTGAGGACCGGGACCGTGTGGAGCACGAAGAAGAGCAGGACGGCGGGGACCGTCATCCAGTAGAAGGTCTTCGAGGTGCGGCCGATGGTGCGCTTGCGGCGCGCGGGCGGCGGAGGAGTGGTCGCCACCGCCTGCGCGGCGGCCGTCGTGGTCGTGGTCATGGGGTCACTTCCTGGTCGTGCGTGCCGCGACTTTGCGCCACTCACTGTCGAGGGTCCGGAGCGCCGCGTCGGCGTCCCCGCTGGCGAGGAACGCCTGGAGCGTGGGGTTGAGCGGGATGCTCGCGGGGATCTGGTGGTCGACGAAGCCGATCAGCCGTCCCTGCTCGAAGTAGGGCTGCAGCTCGGCCAGCGTGGGGTCCGAGTTGGGTGCGGCGCCGACCAGCGGCGAGAAGGCGGCCTGGCTCGCGACGTACGGCTCGACGACTCCGGGGGTCAGCAGGAAGTCGACGAAGCGGCGGGCCGCGTCGAGCTTCGGAGTGCCGCGGCCGATGGCGACGGCCACGTCGACGCCCGAGGTGACCTGCGTGTCCGCCGGGTCGTCGAGCACCGGGTAGGGGAAGACGCCGAGGTCGATGTCCGGGTTGTTCGTGCGCACCGGGTTGATCGCCCAGATGCCCTGCGGGTACATGGCCGCCTCGCCCGCGGCGAAGGCCTGGTTGCCGTCGTCGTAGCCGCGGCCGAACGAGCCCTCCTGCGTGTACGAGAAGAGCTGCCCGAGCCGCTCCATCGTCGTCGCGTAGTCCTTCGAGAACGAGACGGGGGAGTCGGGGCCGAGCGCCGCTCCCTCCTCGCGCATCGCGTCGAAGAAGCCGTCCGGCTGCAGCTGCCCGCCGAGCGCGTTGAAGGCGGGGGCGCCGGTCCAGTTGTCGAGCAGGGCGCCGTAGAAGGGAGTGATCCCGGCGGCGGTGAGCGTCTCGCAGACGGCGATCAGCTCGTCCCAGGTGGTCGGCACCTCGATCCCGTTCTCGGCGAAGATCGTGCGGTTGTAGAGGATCCCGTCCGCGTTGTTCGCGAAGGCGAGCGCGTTCACCTCCTTCCCCTCGAAGCTGCCGAGGGCGGCGAGGATGTCGAGGGCCGCCGGGTTCACCCGCTCGACGAGCTCGTCGCCGGTGAAGTCGTGGAACACGCCGGCCTTCGCGAGGTCGGCGTAGTAGCCGCTGCCGTTCAGGGTCAGCACGTCCGGCACCTTGTCCTTGACGAGCAGGGTGCGGATGGCCGTGTCGGGGTCGGGCACGTTGTTGGCGATGACCCGGATGTCCGGGTTGGCCGCCTCGAACTCGCGGATGATCCGCGCGAAGTCCTCCACCGCCTCCGCCTTGAACTGGAAGAAGTCGAGCGTGGTCACTCCGCCCCCGGCGCCGGGGGAGGCGCAGGAGGCGAGGGCGGCGGCGGACGCCGCGGCGAGCGGCACCGAGAGGAACAGCCGCCGGGAGAACCCGGGGGGATGCGGATGAGCGGACATGCGGCGCCTCCTTGCGCGTGGGGACAGGTCTCAGGGCGCGCTCGACCGCGGAGGGCGGTGCGAGAGCAGGTGCGGCGGCGGGGGAGCGGGTCGGCTCCGGAGTCGGGAGGGCGGGTCAGAGGGCGGTGAGCACGAGCACGACGAGCTGCTCCGGATCGAGGACGGGGGCCTGGAGCCCGACAGTGCCCAGCACGCGGCCGCGGAGCGCGGTCCCGTGCTCGGCCCAGCCGAGCGGCGACTGCCCGGGGCCGCCGAGCGGCGACGTGACCGGGGCGAGCGCCACGGAGTAGGTGCGCTCCGGGTCCAGGCCCGGGAGCGTGATCCGTCCGGGCGGGTAGGTCTCGCCGGTGCGCAGCTGGGTGAAGGTGAAGAGGGCGGCGGAGCGGTCGGCGGCGACGACTCCGGAGAGCGAGGCGGCGTCGTCGGCGAGGTCGGCGCGCACGACCGTCCCGGTGTGCAGCAGCGCCCGGTGCTCGCGGTGGAAGGCGACCCAGGCGGTCAGCTCCTCCTCGACGGCGGGGGCGAGATCCGAGACGTCCCACTCGATGCCGAGGTGGCCGGGCAGCGCGGTGCCGGCGCGGAAGGCGAGCGAGTGGGTGCGCTGCGTCGAGTGCGACCGCGGCCCTCCGATGTGCTGCCCCATCAGCTCGGGCGGCACCACCAGCTGGGTGAAGGGCTGGATGGTCTGCCGCTCGAGCGGGTCGATGCAGTCGCTCGTCCAGATGCGGTCGGTGCGGGCGAGGATCCCGAGGTCGACGCGGGCGCCCCCGGAGGCGCACGACTCGATCTCGACGCCGGGATGCCGGGAGCGCAGCTCGTCGAGCAGGCGGTAGAGCGCGAGCACGTTCTCGTGGACGGCGGAGCGGCCGGTGGCGGGCGAGACCGCCTCGATCACGTCGCGGTTGTGGTCCCACTTGAGGTACGCGATCGGGTACTCGGTCAGCAGCGCGTCGAGGGCGCCGAGCACGTGCTCGAACGCGCCGCGCTGCGAGAGGTCGAGGACCTGCTGCTGCCGCCCCGAGGCCGGGAGATGGCCGGCCGGGCCGAGGATCCACTCCGGGTGTGCGCGGGCCAGGTCGGAGTCGGGGCTGATCATCTCGGGCTCCACCCAGAGGCCGAACTGCATGCCCAGGCCGGTGACGACGTCCGTCAGCGGGGTGAGGCCCTCCGGCCAGACCGCGGGGTCGACGGTCCAGTCGCCGAGCGCGGCGGTGTCGTCGCGGCGGCCGAGGAACCAGCCGTCGTCGAGCACGAAGCGCTCGACCCCGATCCGCGCGGCCCGCTCGGCGAGGGCGGTGAGGCGAGCGAGGTCGTGGTCGAAGTAGACGGCCTCCCAGGTGTTGAGGGTGACGGGCCGCGGAGCGACGGGGTGCTGCGGGCGGGCGCGGAGCGACGCGTGGAACCGGGCCTGCAGAGCGCTGAGCCCGTCGCCCCAGGAGCCGTAGGCGACCGGGGTCTCGTAGCTCTCGCCCTGCGCGAGCTCGATCTCGGCGGGCCGCAGCAGCTCGCCGGCCGCGAGGAGCGAGACGCCCTCGACGGTGCGCTCGGCGCGGAGCGAGCTGTCGCCGCTCCAGCCCAGGTGGACGCCGTGCACGAGCCCGCGCTCCCAGCCGAAGCCGGGCGTGCCCGCGGCGAGGAGGAGGGTCGCGTCGGCGCCGGGGCGGCCGCGGCGGGTGCGGCGGGTGTGCTCGCCGATGGTCAGCGGGCGGCGCTGCGGGTGGCGCTCGCGGAGGTGGTGCCCGGTGGTGTCGAGGACCTCGCGCGCGGTCGCGGGGAGCGGGAAGCCGAGCTCGAAGCGCTCGAGGCGGAACGGGCGGGCGTCGAGGTTCTCGACCCGGGCGCGCTGGGTGAGCAGGCCGGCCGCATCGACCTCGAGGTCCACGGTCAGCCGGACGCCCGCGCCCGTGGCGACGGTCCGGAGGGCGGAGCCGAGCGCCTCGATGCTCTCGACCTCGAACCGCTCCGACGCGGCCGCGCGCTCGTGGGTGCCCTCGAAGGTGGGGGCGTGCTGCCAGCCGTCGGCCTCGACGGCGACGAGGCCGAACGGCGCGAAGGCGTCGAGCCCGCCCGAGACGCGCTGGGGGAGGGCGGCGTCTGCCAGGGCGGATAGTTCGGCGGCGGAAAGATCTCCGAGCGCGGCGCCCCAGTGCACCATAGTGGGGAAGGTGACGAGGCGGGCGTCGACGACGACGCTGGTGCCCCCGTCCTGCAAGTGGAAGAGGCGCGATTCCCGGCCGGAGAGGGTCACGGAGTCGTTCGTGGGGGCGATGCTGCGGTGCATGGCTTATTTCTAGAGCAGAAGTAATAGGGGTGTCAAGAGCGGCGCGAGTGGCCGGATCTGTTCCTGGGGCGGCGCGCTACCGGTAGCTTTCTACCAGGCCGGAAAGAAGGAGCCCCGTGACCGACACCATCGTCGCCGAGGACGCCTCCGGGAGCTCCTCCGAGCTCCTGGCGCGCGAGGTCCTGATCCACGGTCCCGTCTCGCGGGCCGAGCTCGGCCGCCGCCTCGGCCT
This sequence comes from Rathayibacter sp. AY1H3, assembly GCF_002932015.1. Taxonomy (NCBI): domain Bacteria; kingdom Bacillati; phylum Actinomycetota; class Actinomycetes; order Micrococcales; family Microbacteriaceae; genus Rathayibacter; species Rathayibacter sp. AY1H3. Next base: position 8,607 of record NZ_PSUU01000007.1, on the reverse strand, counting down.
CTCGCCCGCCAGCCTGACCCGGCTCGCGCGCCCGTTCCTCGACGGCGGCCTGGTCGTCGAGGGCCCCGAGCAGAGCACCGGAGTCGGCCGCCCCGCCCGGCCGCTCGACATCCGCGCCGACGCGCTGAGCTTCGCGGGCGTGAAGATCACCGGCACCGAGGTCCTCGCCGTCCGCACCGACCTGCGCGCGCGCACCGAGCGGGAGCTGGTCCGCCCGCTGCCGGGCACGGAGCCCGCCGACGTGATCGCCGCGATCGTCTCGGTCGTCGACGAGCTCGGCGGCCCCTCCGCCTTCGCCGGCCTGGGCGTGACGCTCGGCGGGAGCATCGCCGCCGACGGCCGGGTGAGCCGCGCGCCGTTCCTCGGCTGGCGCGACGTCGACCTCGCCGCTCCGCTCTCCGCCGCCCTCGGGCTGCCGGTCGCCCTCGAGAACGACGTGGTCGCGCTCACGGGAGCCGAGCACTGGTTCGGGCGAGGCCGCGGCATCCCGCACTTCGCGGTGCTCACCGTCGGCGCGGGCGTGGGCTACGGACTGGTGGTGCACGACCGGGTGGTCGCGCCCCCGGAGGCGGGGCTCGGCCTGGGCGGCCACTACCCGCTGGATCCCACCGGGCCCGTCTGCGAGGCCGGCCACCGCGGCTGCTCGACCGCGATGCTCAGCCTGCCCTCGCTCCTCCGCCAGCTCTTCGTCGCCACCGGCCGCGAGCTGACCCTGGCCGAGGGCTTCGCCGCCGCTCGCGCGGGCGACCCCGGTGCCGAGCGCATCCTCGCCGACTCCGGCAACGCGCTCGGGACGATGATCGCCGCGATCGGCAACCTCTCGATGTCCGGCACGGTGATCCTGGCCGGGGAGGGTGTCGCCCTCTACTCGGAGCAGGCCGCGGTGGTGGACGCCGCGATCGCGGCCACGCGCGACCCGGACGCTCCGCCCCTGGCGCTGCTCGTCGACGACGGCGGGCTCGTGGAGTGGGCGCGCGGCGCGGCGGCCGTCGCGATCCAGCGGCTGCTGCCGCGGATCGCGCTCGGGACGCTGGGGTAGCGGGGCTCCGCGGCGCGCGGGTGCTCGGGGTGCCGGGTCTCCGCGCCCAGTGGGCCGTCGGCACGCTCGCCCGGCGGGTCTCAGCGCCGCGGAGGCTCGGGATGTCGGCCCGGCGGGTGTCCGCTCCGGGCGGGTACCGGGACGCCGGCCTCGCGGGCTAGACGCCGAGCGCCGAGCCGGGCAGGTCGCTCTGCAGGCCGTCGACGATCCGGCCGAACGCCGCGATCGCCTGGTCGTCGCCGAGACGGCCGGAGTCGACTCCTCCGGCGATGCGCAGGACCTCGGTCCGGCGCTCCGCCCGCTCCACCGCGTCGAGCCCGGAGGCCCCGATCGCTGCGGATGCGCGCACTCGCGCGACGATCGTGCCGACGTGCCATCTAACGCGTGCCATCTGTCTCCTCCTGAAATCCCCGCCTCTCTTCGGAGCGGACGCACACCCGGATGGGTGCGCGTCCCCCGTCCTCACCCCCGTCGCTCCGGCGATGCGTCACGAACGGTCGTCATCCGGCCGCCGTGGCGACCGTTCGTGACGCATCGATCGAGCTGGGGAGGCGGAGCGCCCGCTCGCGGAGAGGGGGCCGGGGCGCCAGACTGACGGCGAGCGGAGGGAGGCACGATGCGACGCCTCCGCGCCCTCGCCGCCGCGCTGCTCCTCCTGCCCGCCCTCGCGGCCTGCGCGCCGGGAGGCGCGACGGGCGCCCCGAGCGGCACCGCGGCGGCCACCGTGGCTGCGACCACCGCCACCCCGTCTCAGGCCACCCCCGACCCGGCCCGTTCCTCCGCCGCGTCCGCCCCGGCTCCCGGGGTCACCGTCTCCGTCCAGCAGAACCGCTCCGACATCGCCGGCGGCACCATGGCCTTCGAGGTCCACAACGGCAGCGGCGCCCCGATCGAGGTCACCGCGGCCCGCCTCACGGACCCGCGCCTGGCCGCCCCGCTCACCTGGACCGGCGGCACGGGCGTCCCCGACGGGACCTCGCGAGACCTCCGGGTCGACGTGCCCGAGCCCGCCTGCCCTGCCGCGGAGGCGCCCACCGCGCTCGAGGTCGTCCTCGCCATCGACGGCCACGGCGAGCACGCGTACCCCGCCGACGACCCGTTCTCGTTCGTCGACGCTCTCGCCCGGTCCGGATGCTTCGCCCGCAGCGTCGACGCCGACCTCGCCCTGCGGATCGACACGTCCGGAGGCGCCGCGCACGAGCCGGCGCGCCTCACGATCACCGCCGACGTCCGGGGTACCCCCCTCGTGCTCCGCAGCGTCGACGCCACGATCCTGCTGCAGCCGCCCGACGCCGCCGACGCCTGGACCCTCGACCGCTCCGTGCCCGCCGGGACCCTCGACTCCGTGGTCCTGGACGCCGTCCCCACCCGCTGCGACACCCACGCGCTCGCCGAGGACAAGGTCGGCACGCGCCTGCCGGTCACCGTCGAGACCGCGGGCCGGCAGGGCACCGTCGTCGTCGCCGCGACCCCCGAGCAGAAGGGCGAGCTCTACGCGTTCATCACCGCGTACTGCGCGTCCTGAGCAGGGAGGCGGGGGTCCGGGGGTGCGGACGTCCCCGCAGACGCGCCTCGCCGTGCACCTCGGCCGTCACTCGCCGCCGCTCGCCCGCATCGGCAGGTCGCGCCGTCGGCCGCGCCGAGCCGGTCCCGCCCGCCGTGGGACGAGCCCGGCCTGCCCCGCCCGGCTCGGCTCGGCTCAGCCCGCTCGACTCAGCTCAGCCCGGTTCAGCGCCCCGCTCCGCTGTGCGCGCCCCAGCCGCGCCCGTCCGTTTCACGCCGGCGCCGTGCTCAGCGCCTGCAGCCCCGTCACCCGCAGCAGGTCGAGCCGCGCCTCGTCCTCGCTGCCCGGCGCCACCGTGTAGACGACGATCCGCAGGTCGGTGCCCGGAGCCGTGAGCACGTCGCAGTCGATCGTGATCGGTCCGACGGGCGTCCGCGTCACCGTCTTCCGGCTCGCGCGGTGCTCGGCGATGCGCGCCTCCGCCCAGCGCCGCTCGAACTCGGGCGACTCCTCGCGCAGCCGGGCGACGAGGGCGGCGAGCGCCGGATCGCGCGGGTAGCGCCCGGTCGCCGCGCGCAGGTCGCCGCGCGCAGGTCGGCCGCGAGGTCGCTCGCGAAGTCCTCCTCGTGCTGCGCGTCGAACTCGGTGCCCGCGTGGCCCGAGGTGAAGTGCCGCCAGACGAGGTTCCGCTCCAGCCCGGTGAACACCGAGGGGTCGCCGTTGAGGGCGGCCCAGAGCGGGTTCCACAGCAGGATGTCGTGGGCCGCCGTGAACACCGCGAGCGGCACGTCGCCCAGGCGGTCGACGATCCGCTGCACGCCCGGGCTCACGTGTTGCGGCACGACGCCCGGCGAGGGGACGGCGGCGCCAGCGACCCGGTAGAGGTGGTCGCGCTCGCTGTCAGTGAGCCGGAGCGCCACCGCGAGAGAGCGGAGCATCGACGGCGACGGGTTCCGTGCGCGTCCCTGCTCGAGCCGCACGAGGTAGTCGACGCTCACGCCCGAGAGCGCCGCCAGCTCCTCGCGGCGCAGGCCCGTGGCGCGGCGGCCCGAGCCCGCGGGCAGGCCGACGTCGGCGGGACGGATGCGGTCGCGCCACGAGCGCAGCACCGTGGCGAACTCCTCCATGCCGCCCATCCTCCTCCGCCCGCCGTCGCCGAGCCAGGTACTGCCGGTCCCCCCGTCGAGCGCGGCCTGGTCGAGGCCCGACGACCCGCGCAGGATGGGCGCATGACCACGACACTCATCACCGGAGCGAACCGCTCCCTCGGCCTCGAGACCGCCCGCCGACTCCTCGAGGCGGGCCACACCGTCTACGCCGGCATGCGCGACACCGCCGACGGCGACGCCGCCCGCGCGCTCGGCGCCCACCCCGTGCGCCTCGACGTCACCGATCAGGCGAGCGTCGACTCCGCGATCGCCTCCCTGCCCGGGCTCGACGTGCTCGTCAACAACGCCGGAGTGCTGGGCACCTCGTTCGGCGTCGACGACCTCACCCCGGAGGCGATGGCGGGCGTCCTCGAGACGAACGTCGTCGGCATCGTCCGCGTCACGCAGGCCGCGCTCCCGCTGCTGCAGGCCTCCGCGGCCCCGGTCGTCGTGAACGTGGCGTCCGGAGTCGGCTGGCCGCGCTGGCTGAGCACCGAGGGCCACGACGAGTTCCCCGTCACCGCGATCCCCTACGCGGCATCGAAGGCGGCGGTCGTCGCGCTCACCGTGCAGTACGCGAAGAACCTGCCGGCGATGCGGATCAACGCGAGCGACCCCGGCTACACCGCGACCGACTTCAACGGACACGGCGGGCACCAGACCGTCACCGAGGGCACGGACGCGACCGTCGCGCTCGCCCTGCTCGGCTCCGACGGGCCGATGGGCGAGTTCCACGACCGGCGCGGGCGCATCGAGTACTGAGCGGCGGGGAGGGCGGGCGCGACCGGCCGGACACCGGCCCGGACCCGGCAGGCGTCCACGTGCCCGTTCGAGGAGCCGCTGCCCCGAGCCCGGCGTGCGTCCACGTGCCCGTTCGAGAAGATCCCGCCCCGACCCGGTATGCGTCCGCGTGCGCCCGAGACGCGGTGAGGTCCCCGAACCCGCCCTCGGCGCACCGGCCAGCACATGGTGATGAGGTGTCCTGTCTGCGCGGTCACCGGTCCTCGGTGCTGGGCTGTGAGTGACGGCCGGAGCCGGGACGCTGCCCACCGCGTGACAGAGGGCCGGATGAACCGCCGGCCCGACGGTGCGTGCTCGCTCCGGTGCGCCTACCGACTCACCGCGTCTCGTGTCAGCTCTGCAGCTCGACCCCCCAGTTCGTCCTCTGGACGTCGGCGTCGAGCCCGCGCAGCTCGCGCGCCACGGCGTCGGCCTGCTCGCGCAGCTCCCGCACCGGCAGCGCGGGCAGGCGGCGCAGCTCGCTCCGGAGCTGGCGGTAGCCGCGCTCGCCGGCGGCCGCGTCGGCCGCGCGGGTCAGGAGGCTGTGCCGGGCGCGCAGGGCCTCGCGCCGGGCGAGCGCCGCGGTCAGCACCTCTCCGGTGGGAGTGGTGGCCGTCGCGTTGGTGAGGTTGATCGCCGTGACCAGCCGCTCGAGCTCGCCCAGTGCGCGCGTGCAATCGGCGAGCAGCTCGGCCGGGTCCTCGGTCGGCTCCTCCCCCTCCTGGTAGGAGGCGTTCGCGACGATCCGCGACTGGAGGGCCTCGATCCGCTTCTGCAGGTCGGCCCGCTCGAGGAGTGCTTCGGCGAGAGTCATGCGACCAGGCAAGCACACATCGGCGCGACCCGCGCCCCTAGGCTGCGACCGTGCCGCTGCAGAACCATCCCGGAGACGTCGAGTTCCCCGTCCGACCCCGGCTGCGCTACGCGCGGGCGGCCGATGCGCACCGGCGCGGGCAGGGCGCCGGACGCCGCGCCCTCCTGGTGACGGCCTTCGCGGCTCCGGTGGGCCTGGTCGGCTTCGCATGGGGGCTCGCGCTCGGCGGCGGCGAGAGCGTCGTCGCGTTCACGGCGTTCGCGTTCGCTCTGGCCTTCGGGCTGCTCGCCGCCACGGTCGGCTTCCAGCAGTGGGATGCGCGCGCGCCGCGCCGCGAGCAGCTCGCCTACCTCGGCGCGGCCGACTCGCCGACCCCGTCCCTCCGCCAGCAGCAGCTGCTCGCGCTCGACGCGGTCAGCGACTTCTCGTTCGCCGGCTGGAACTCCTCCCTCGCGTTCCAGCCCTCGTGGGCCGAGCTCCCGGAGGAGCTGCGGCGCCGCTACGCCGACGGAGCGAAGGGGGCGCCCTGGCAGCAGCTGCCGCTGCATCCGCTCGTCGAGCACCGGGTCGCGCTCGACCGCGACTTCCGCATCGCCTCGGCCGACGACGTCGAGCTGCTGGTCGCCGACGTGCTCACCCGCGGGCCGCTCTCGACCCGTTTCGCCGAGGTCTCGGCCTCCGCCGACGCCGAGCGGATGCGCTCCCGAGTCGCCGCGCTCACGGGCGGCAGCGAGTTCCACCTCCTCGAGCTCGCCCAGGCGGTCGACGGGCGTCCGCCGCTCCTCCTGCTCGCGGGCGACGCCGAGCGCACGATCGGCGCGATCCGCTACGCCTACGTCGCCGGCTACCTCCCGGCGGCGCGGGCCTGGGAGCTGCTGGCCGCGGTCGGCGACCGCGTCTTCGAGCGCTACTCCGGCTGGGACGCCTACTGGGCCGACGCGGCCCTCGCCATCGCCTTCCGCACCGACTCCCTCGGCGCGGTGCAGCACCACCATCGTCTGCGCGCGGAGCTCGCGGGCTCGGGGTGGCCGGCGGCGGCGGTGCCGTACCCGGGCTGAGCGCGGGGCGGCTGCGGAGACGGTGCGACCGAGCCGGAGCGTCCGGATGGGAGGCGTGCGCCCGCGCGGTGGCCTCCCTAGCCCACGGGGCTGTCGACGCGGAGAGCGCTGCGGCCCCGGGGTCAGCCCAGCTTCGAGGCGGGCACCGTCTCGAGGTGGAGCAGGTCGCGGCGCAGGCGCTGCGAGCGGACGTAGCTGCTCAGCACGTGCTCGGGCGAGGGCGGGGAGTCGCTCCCGCCGAGGAGGGCGCGCGCGGTCGTGAGGCGTGCGCGGCGGATCTCGTCGAACACGGTGGTGCCGTTCCGCGCGAAGGTGCGCTGCAGCGTCCGCTTCGGGACGCCGAGGCGCTCGCAGATCTCCTGGACCGAGAGGCGGGGGTCGGTGGACATCGCGGCGATCAGGGCGAGGGCGCGCGTGTAGACGTCCTCGCTGCTCTCGCGCGGCAGCGAGGTCGCCAGCACAGCGCCCGCCAGCTGCTCGACGGCGGCCCGCACCAGAGGGAAGGCGGGGGAGTCGGCGTCGAGGGTGGAGCCGAAGGTCGCGTTGACGGTCGAGAGCAGGATGCCGCGGCTGGCCGCGTCGGCCTCGGTGACGACGGCGCCACGGTCGGCCGAGTCGACCAGGCCCAGCAGCGGGCGGTCGAGGGCGATCTCGGTGCGGGCGCTCGGGGTGTCGGTCACGATCGTGAACGGGGAGTCGCAGTGGAGGAAGGCGATGGCACCCGGCGCGACGCGGACCTCGAGCGCCGCCGGATCGTCCGGCTGGATCACGAGCGCGCCCTCGAGCGGGATGATCAGGCGGACGCCCGGGCCGGCGGCGGAGGTGCGGTGCAGGCGGGCCGGCGAGTGCCAGATCCGGAGCACGTCGACGCCGTCGCTGCAGAGGGTGTCGGCCACGATGCGGAACGCGCCGTTCGCGCGGACGTCGACGCCGCTCTGCGCCAGCCACGCGGCCGCCGCCGTGTCCCGGCGGGACACCCCGCGGTCGACGATCGGTCGGCTGCCTTCTGCGATTCCCCTCACGGCGGAGTCCTTTCCTCTGGCGCGTCCTCCGTACGACGCGATCCCTCTACCCTGGCCGATCCGGCCCGGTGGTGAGAAGTCTTCATGCGATCGCATCGTCGCTCACCTCCACCGCAAGGTGTCGGATCCCGCCATCGGGGGACGGAACCTGACCTCCGGGGTGCGCCTCGGATCGACGTGGACCTCGAGCGCGGCGACGTCGGTGAACGGCCGGTCGTCGCTCGTGCGGCCCCGCAGCACGATGGAGTGGCGGAGCGTCCGGGGCGCCCTCAGCGGCGCGATCGTGTAGTGCGCGACGGCCACGAATCCCGCTCCCGGGGCGACCCGCTCGGGCCGGCCGACCACGGTGACCGGGGCCTCGTCGTAGTCGAGCTCGGCGCCCGAGCCGTCGGTGAAGGAGCCGCAGAACAGGGCGAGGTCGTGCAGGGCGGAGGTGCCGGAGTTGTGGAACTGCATCCAGAAGGTGATCACGGCGACGGAGCCGCACGCGGGCGCGAGCCGCACCGCGCTGCCGTCGAGGACGAGGTGCGGAGGCGCATCGAGCGTCGGAGCTCCGAGCATCAGCCGCGCCGCCTGACGCCCGCCGCCGGTGCGGCCACCGGTTCCGCTGCGCGTCCCGCCAGCTGCAGGAGGCCGCACGCGGCGACCACTCCGACGAGGGCGGCCGCCCAGCTCAGGTCCTGCTGGTCGAACTCCCGGAGGTGCGCCGGGACGCCCGTGAATCCGAGGATCCCCTGGGCCGCGGCGACGGTGGCGAAGGCGAGCAGCGCGGCCGTGGCGGCGACCGCGGCCGGGGCGGGCGGGTCGCCCTCCGAGTCCTGGGCGAAGCGGCGGACGGCGTGCGCGAGGGCGAGTGCGCAGAGGGCTGCGGCGACGAGGGCGGCCGCGGTGTAGGCCGGGCCGGCGGCCAGGAGGAGGAGGGCGCCGACGACGACCCGCAGGCAGGCTGGAAGGACACCGGGAGCGCTGCATCCGCGCGCGCCAGGGCCTCCGCCGAGGGCCGCGGTGAGGGCGCGGGACTCCTCGAGGCGCCTCCGGACGCCATGAGGACCGGCGGCGCGGAGCAGGGCGGTCGCGCCCGAGGCGAGCAGCGCGACGCCGACGAGCAGGGGGAAGACGAGGGCTGCGGCGGGCAGGGCGGGGGCCGCCGACCGCGATGCGGCCGAAGCCGCCCTCCATCTCGTCGAACTTGGCGGTCTCGGAGGCGTCCGCGATGACGTGCGCGACCTCGCCGCGCTCGAG
>NZ_PSUU01000069.1:0-11561 GCF_002932015.1 Rathayibacter sp. AY1H3 | reverse complement strand
CTCGCCGCCTCGATGCGGGCTCTGATGGAGAACGAGGACGCGACGCGGACGGAGGCGCAGCGTGACTGACGACGATCCGCTCGCGGGCGGAGACGTGCAGGAAGCTGCGGGCCTCTCAGCCGCCGTCGACGGGGACAGCGACACCGCGGCTGCGTCGCTGCTCGGCGCGTTCGACGTCGACGCGATCGCCGCGAGAGAGGTCGCGGACGTCATCACCGGGATCATCGCCGGGATGACGAAGGAAGCTTTGGAACGAGCACTGACGCCCGAGCGGGTCGAGCTGATGCAGACCCGCGCCGAAGCGGCCGTGCAGCGCTCGTTCGACGAGGACTCCGCCCCGACCCTCGTCTACGGCTCCGCGGACGAGTGGCTGAGGAAGTACTGGCGGTACACGTACCGCCGCCGCGTCTCCGCCAAGGGCCAGGGCACCGGACGCTGGCGCGCCGACTGGTGGACCATCGATGAAGCCGTGCAACGCATCGAAGCTCTTTGGCGCAGCTGGGAAGCATCCCGCCTCGACGCAGGGCTCGGAATCAGCGCCTGGTGGATCAATCACGCCGAGCCACACATGGCCGCCCTGCTGTCTACAGAAGGACCGTTCACGGGCGCGACAGACGAGAATCTCCCGGGGGAGCCGTTGCCCTACGAGTCACCACCCGACGGGATGTTCGATCCCGATAATCAGCCATAGTTCAAGCCGCTCGTTCGCGTCTCTGGTCAGTGCTGCAAGCAGCGCCTAGACGGCTCGGACGAATGGGCGCTACCTCGCACGAACCCCCGGCGAGTAGCCAGCACCACCAGGAGGCAGCTGCTGTTGAACCCGCCCCTCGCTAGACACGACCTCTGTGTAAGGCCGATGCGTTCAGCTCGGCATCCGACTCAAAACGTAAGCGGCCCCCGCCGAGCTCGTCGACGGGGGCTGCTTGCAGCATGCTCTGATCAGTTGAACTGGACCCACTCGCACGTCGATCCGCACCGCACGGACCAGGCCTGCGAGCCGTTGCGTCCGGTGTTGTCGACCCACACGTAGATCTCTCCTCGAGCGACAGTCGCGCCCGGGGCGTAGACCTGGCGAGAGTACGACCAGCCGGCAGTGTCGTTCTCGGCGGCCGTCTGAACCGGCTGGTACATCTTCTTACTCGTGAAGCGGTTCGGGCCGTACCACTCGAGCCAGTTCGTCTGGCAGGTCGGCGAGTAGACCATGCTCACCGTGCCGCCGAGGATCGCCTTGGACGAGATGGCGTACGCCCCGCGACCGCACCCCTGCTGGTACGGCAGCGTGTTGTTGTACCCGGACCCCGACAGCGCCTGCGCGGGCGTCGCCAACGTCAGGGTCAGAAGGACCGCGAACAGCGCCGCGACCGCCCCCATGATCCCGCGTCGGCGAGTAGCCGGCGAACCGCTCTGTCCAGCTGGCCGCCGCGCCAGAATCGTTCCACTCATGGTGCCTTCTCCCTCGCTCATGCCCACCAAATTGGTAGTGAGACGAGGGTGCCCGGGCCGGTACGTTGTGGGCGAACACCCCCCAACGCAGATTGGCAAAAAATGCCACGAGAACGCCGTCCTCCGGGTCGCCATGACACTCAACGGCAGCAGTTCGGCGATGAGCTGAGATTTTGGCGGGAGAAACGTGGCCTGTCTGCAGCGGAGCTCGCGCGGCGGATCGCGCGAGATCGGCGGACAGTGAGCGCGGCCGAGGAAGGCCGTGACATTCCCTCAGAATTGGTGGTTCTCCTGCTTGAAGACATCCTCGACACACAGGGCCTCCTGATCGCCCGGTACGAGTCTGTGCTCATGGAGAAGAGACGACTGCGTCTGCTGCGCGTGACAACAACCACCACGCCGTCTCCAGCTGCCAACGCCCTCGATGAGAGCATCTTCCTCGAGGAGACCGTTGCGGACGGCACATTGATGGCTCCCGGCCAGCGCTTCACCAAGACGTGGACACTTCAGAACGTTGGCAGCGTGCCATGGCGCGATAGGCGATTGACCCGGGTAGGCATCGCGTCCGGAGCTGGACTGATCACGACACCACTGCAGGTTCCGATAACGGACACCGACCCAGGCGAAGAAGTAGTCATCGTCGTCCCATGCGTCGCGCAATACGTCGAAGGCGCCAGCATCGCCTCCTTCAAAATGACCGATCCAGCGGGCAGGCTGTACTTCCCCGATCGATACTTCGTGGGCGTGCAGGCTCAGGTCGTTGTTGTGCGCGGTATGAGCCCGCAGGAGGTCCCAGCCGACCACGACCGCGGGACCCACGATGCTGACGCACCGCCACGACGGGACAACGAGGCCTTTCCAGCTCGAAAACTGACATAATCGCGCCTATGAGAAGCGGCAGTGGGAAGCGCCCGGGGGAGCGCGCAAGCCCTATACCGCCTTCGACGGGCTTGCGTACCGTCGCTGACGACCCGCACCACTCCTCGAGGCACCGGACCGGTGCAGAACAGGTGACAGCACATGACTCGCGAGCAGAACATCGCCTCCCAGCAGGCCTTCGGTGAGGCGGTCAACGCCGGCGACTTCGCCGCGTTCGACGCACTCGTCGCGCCCGACTCGGTCGATCACGACCCGGCGCCCGGCCAGGCACCCGGTCCAGAGGGATACGCCGCGTTCTTCGGCGACCTGCGAACCGCGTTCCCCGACATGGCACTCGAGGTCGAGAAGCTCGTCGCGGACGACGACAGTGTCGCGTTCGCCTACACGCTGACCGGCACGCAGACCGGTGTGTTCCAGGGCCACGCGCCGACGGGCAAGTCCGTGAAGATCCGCGGCATGCAGATCAGCACCTTCGTCGACGGCAAACTCGCCGAGCGCTGGGGAAGCAGCGACGAGCTCGGCATCCTCACGCAGCTCGGCCTCGCACCCGGCGCCTAGCCGGCGGGACTCCGACGGGTTCCGAAGCTCGTGTGCAACCACACCTCGGAGCCCGTCGAGCGGGGTGTGTGCGAACAAACTGACATAACGTCGATTATCGGATATTGCGCATAGTGGGAAAGGGCCGGTCGGGTCATCAGCAGCTGCACCTCGGGGTTAGTTCGACCCTGGTCACACCTGCTGGCGTGATTGAGTACCCTCGGCGGGGAACAGAGCCTGAAGCGCTCCCGATCCCAAAGCCCGGATCGACTTCTGCGCTCCTCAGCGTGCTACTCAATGTCGGGACTTGCTACATCCCTGGTGAAGGCGTCGACGATGGAGGCCTCATCGGGCAGCGCTGCTTGGGCTTCCTCGGAGAGCTCGTAGCGGCTGACCGCGACCGGCTGGGTGGTGGAGGCCAGGGCGTAGCGGACGACGGCGTCGTTCTTGTCAGTGACGACGAGGATCCCGACTGTCGGTTCATGCTTGCCGAGGACGCGCAACTTGTCGTCAACCAGAGCGACATAGAAGCCGAGCTGTCCTGCATCTCGCGGATCGAACTTCGTGGTCTTCAGCTCGACGACGATGTAGCGGAGCTGGTCGACATGGAAGAACAGGAGGTCGACGAAGAAGTCGTCGCCGTCGACCTCGAAGTGCACCTGTCGGCCGACGAACGCGAACCCTGGCCCGAGCTCGCGGAGGGTGTCCGCGATACGGACGACCATGCGCTCCTCCAGCTCACGCTCCGTGGCGTCGCTGTCGATCGCGAGGAAGTCCAGCGCGTACGGATCACGAGTGATCTGCTGAGCGAGTGCAGAGTCGACCGGCGCGAGAGTGCCGGCATAGTTGCTCGGCGCTGCAGCTTCTCGCTCGTGCAGCCGAGTCTTGATCTGGTGCCCGAGGACCGGCCGGCTCCAACCATGAGCGACGTCCTTCGCTGCGTACCACTCGCGCAACTCCTGGTCGTCGAGCTTGTCGAGCAGCTCGGTGATGTGACCCCACGGCAATTGTCCAACGGGTCGTTGGACAATGGCGTCCTCGTCCGGCCATGCCGCCGCGAAGCGACGCATGTAGAACAGGTTCGCACGGGAGAACCCCTTCATTGAGGGGAACTCCGCCCGCAAATCCTCGGCGAGTCGCTCGAGGACGCTGCTCCCCCACGGCTCCCGCTGCTGACGCTCGAGAATCGTCGACCCGATCTGCCACCACAGTCGCAACAGCTCCGTGTTCACCTTCCGCTGTGCCTGGAAGCGAGCAGCGTGCACGTGCCGCTTCAACTCGTCCAGAGTCGCGCGGTACTCACTCGGAATCATCGCCGTCATGCCAGCCACGCTCTCACACCGCCACTGCGGCCGACGGTTCAGTCATCGAGACGCCGTCGACTGGATCGCCGACAGTAACTAGCGCGCCTGCTCGCTGCGCTCCGGTGATCGCGCAGCTGAACGACCACGGCTGGTCTTCGGCACGTTCACACGTCCGGACTGTGCGACAGCTTCGCTCGCTGGCCGGCCCTGGGCGACGTCGGCGCGCATGCGCACGTCGATGACGTCCTGCGGGATCCCGTGGGCCTTCATCTCGTTCGCGGAGGCCGTGCGACGAGCGGCGCTGTCGTACGACAGCTGGCTCTCGGAGCGCAGCGCATCTGCCCGCCCCTCGGCGCCGACCGGAACGGTGTCAGCGGAACGATCACTCTGGGAGGGCAAGGGCTCGTTGCGGAAGTAGGCGGCCTCGTCGCGGTTCTCCGCAGCGTCGGAGCGCAGCTGTTCCGGGGTCAGCGTCGCTGTTCCGCCGGCATCCGCCTCGCGATCGAACCGGTCTGCCTCGCTCAGCAGGAAGTCGACGTTCTCGTCAACGTCGCCGCTGTCGAGAGCCAGTTGGTAGTTGTTATCGAACCTGCCGAGCCGAGCGGCTTCCGCGTCGGCCGCGAACTGATCGAGACGCCCGGCCTCGACGTCGGCCGCGATGGACTGGTTGAGGTCTCCACCGGCGGCGGCGAGCTCGGAGGCTGCGGTGTTGTCGGCGGCGGTCTGCGCACCGGCGCCGTCCCGGTAGAGCTGCGCCTGAGCGCGCGCGTCGTCCGCGAGCGCACGCAGCTGGTCGGGCGTCTGCTCGGCGGTTCCGCCCTCCTCGGCCTGCACCTCGTACTCGCGCGCGTGCAGCTCGAGCGCGGCCGCCTGATCGATGTTCTCTTGACCGTTCTCCGCTCCGCCCTGGTCGGTCGGCGTGGTCGGCCCGTCCCGCGTGGCGTCGGCGCGGCGCTGGTCGGCGTCCATCATCCCGGCGACGGCTGCGGCTTCGACGGTTGTCTCGACGCTCTCCGCCCGTCCTCCGTCGACGGCCGCGCGCTGGTCCTCGGTGAGGAGCTGCGGGAACTTCTCAGCGATCGCAGCGTCCACCGCCGCGTCATGGCCGGCCAGGGCCTTCACCTCGTTCAGCGGGTCCGCAGAGCCGGACTCGGGTACCCGATCGGTGGCCTCAGCGGCTGCGACGACGGCGAGGGCCTTCTCAGCGGAAAAGTCGGCCGGCTGGTCGCCGCGCAGCTTGTCCGCGATATCGGCGACGTCGACGCCGTAGCGGTCCTGGACTTCACGCGCGATGGTCTGTGTGGCACGTTCGGCCACAGGGTCGAGGTCCTTCCACTGCTGCGCCGTGGAGAGGACGTCAGCGACCTGCTGCAACTCGGTGCGCTGCCACCAGTCGGGCCGGTCCACAACGGCGATCTGCGCACGCGCGACGTCGCGCTCGGCGGAGAACCGAGCGGCGAGAGCGCGCGCGTCGGCCTCGCTCTTGCGCAGCGCTTCACGCGCCAAGTCCTCCCGCAGGCGGGCGAACTTGTCGCCCAGCTGGAGCGCGACGGTCAGCGCGACCCTCGCCGACTGTCCGACCTCATCCTCAACGCTGTCCCCATCGCTCATAGCTCTGTCCCCTCTCGCTATCTCTCGAAACCGTCGCGCTCACGCGTGCCGGGAGTCTTCGTGGTCGGCACCTGTACCGCCGGCTCCGTCGCGGGAGTCAAGCGCGTGGGTACCGGCCCGCCGCGACCCGCGGCGAGGTCGGCGCGCTGCTTCGCGGCCTGCTGCTCCGGGGCGAGCGCGGCGACCTGGTTGGCGGTGATCTGAGCGGTGTAGCCGTCGCGGACGACGGTCAGGCGCTGCGTCATCATCCGCGCGAGCTCCTGCGACCGGTGCAGGTCCCCGACCGCCTTCGCGGCGCGGAAGATCGATGCGGTGGTCTGCGCGAGCCGCTTCAACAGAAGAGCCTCCGCGGCCGCGTTCTGGCCTCGCTTGGCCTGCACCAGGATCAGCGCGGCGGTCGTCGCCATCGACGGCATCGCGACAGGTCGCGGCCGCGACTCGCCCGCTCGCAGCTGCGCGGACCGGGCCAGCGTCCGCGACGCCTCGGCCAACGGTCCCGGCGTCGGTTCCAGGCGCCGCGACCACGCCGCGTACGCACCCGACGTCTCGCGGGCGACGTGCGCCCAGGTGGCCTTATCGGACGGGTCGACTGAGGCGATGTAGTCGTGCAGCCGGCGCATGTCCTCGGCGTACATGGCGAAGAACTTCGGAGACATCTCGCTCTCCTCGCGCCCCGGGCTCACCGGCCGGTACTGCCACGGATTCTTCGACGTCGCGCGCCATTCCTGCACCGCTTCGGTCGCGGACTCAGGACGGTCCGGCCATCCCTTCCGCAGCTCCGGGAGCGTCAGGTCGCGGGCGATCCTGCCACCTCCGTGCCAGACGACGGGCTGTCCCTTCTCCGGACGCAGCGCCACGGAGTAGCCGACCACGACGTCGTCACGTCCGACCGCGAACCGCGGACGGATCAGGATGCCCTCGCGGCGCATCCGACGCACGAACTCGCCCTCGTACTGCGACGCGGTAGCCGCAGCTCGAAGGCTCCGCTCCAACCGCTTCGCGTCGACCTCGGTCGCGCCGCGGCGCGATGCAGACTCGCGCTCGGCCGGCTTCTCGCCGCGCTGCGCACCTGCGCGCTCGGACTCATGCAGCGGCTGCAACTCGAACTCCCGCTCGAGCTCCCGGGTGATCGTCTGCGCCTTCGAGAAGTCGTGATGGACAGACGCCTTCGTGCCGTCCTCGCGCACCAACGACACGGCGATGTGCACGTGGTCGTTGCCGTTCTTCGACAGGCCATGACGCACCGCGACCCACCGGCAATCGGCCTTGCCAATGTCGGCGCCGGCGAACCCCATCCGCTCCACGAACCGCTCGGAGATCTCGGCCCACTTCTCATCCGAAAGCTGGCCCTCCTCCGCGCTGATCGAGAGCGAGCAGTGCCACACGTCAGCGTCGACACGCTCCTTCGACGTCACACCCGTCTCCGGATCCGTGACCTCCTTGACGCGGGTGACCGACGTTCCGAAGACGCGGCGCGGCTCGTCCAGATCGGCAGCGATCGCGAGGGCTGCTGCGCGGTCCAACTCGCCGTAGCCGTACTCCGCCATGACCGCGCCGTTACCAGCGACCAAGTGCGGCTCCTCGTGCTCGTTCGCCCGACCCTCACCCTGCAAGTAGGTCATCAGTCCGGACATGCGCCCACCCCGGGTCACGTTCGGGATCACGCGCCGGCCAGCCTCTTCATCGCCGCCCGATACTCCGACACAACCGCGCGGTACTCAGCGATCGCCGCTTCCGCCTCGTCGGGGAATCGGCTCTCCGTGTTCGCGAACCGGGCGAGCTGGTTGAGGTTGTTCGAGACGTACCCCATCGTGCTGCGAATGTTCATCAGATCCGCGGCAACCGACTTGAACTCCGCATCAGTGATGACCGCATCCTCGGCCGTCGCGGACTCGAACAGCAACCGCGGCACCGTCACCTCACGCACGATTGCCCGAGCCCGAAGCTGCGCATCCTCCTCGGGCGTGACCATGACGACGTACCGCTTCTCGCGGCGAGACTCGCCACCCGCGTTCGCACGTCGCTTGCGACCGAACAGACGGTGCTCACTCGACTCGGACACGAGCGTCACCATCCCTTCGGGGCCCAGCGCAGCGAACCCGCCAACTGGCGGGGACCATACGGCAAGTATGCCGAGGATCGCCGCGCAGCGGAAGGACGAGAAGCGGGTTACGGCACGTAAGTTTATAGCTTGCTCCGAAAAGCTACTCACCCAGAGCGCAGCGCAGGTGCAGCACTGGGTCCGAAGGGAACCCGACCGTCTCGGCCGGAGAAGCCGAAGCCGAGACGTCAAATCCGCGCCTTCCGGATGACGGTGGTGGCGGCTAGCCTTTCCGCATGAGCGACCACACGAGGAACCCTGACGACGCCGCCGACGCCGCCCGCCGACTGCTCGAACAAAGCGTCGAGAAGCGCGTCGAGGCGGTCCGCACGATCGTCTCCGCCGCCAACGACACCGACACCGCACGCGCCACCCTTAGCGACGCGCAGAACCGGCACAGCAAGGCATGGGCTGACGCCCTCGCCGCCGGATGGTCGGAGAAGGAACTCCGCGCAGCAGGAGTGCCGCGACCCGAGCAGACTCGCGCTCGCGTCACTCGCTCGCGACGCACGACGTCGGCGGAGGGAACCACCGCCGAATCGACCCAGAGTGACAGCTCCGCGTCAATCGAGAACGCTGCATGACCGACGACGAAGCTGCCGCGCTCCACGGCCAGGTCCGCGCCTGGGCGGAGGGGGCCAACCCACTCGCGGCCGCCGTCGAACTGCTGATCCGATCGGGCCTCGTGTACGCCGGCGCTCCATGGGTCAAGACCGACAACGCCTGGAAGACGAGCGCCGTCGACTTCGACCGCCTCGGCTACGAAATCGGAGCGCTCAGCGGAGGCGAACAGCGCGTCGCGCGGATCGCCTCGTCGCTCGGACAGGGCGTCCCTGTCGACCTCCGAGAGGACATCGCCGGCCTCGACCTCGAACACACGCGACTGGTCCTCGCAGCGATCGCGCACGCCGCCGGACTCGGAGAGCCCGGCACGACGATCCAAACCGTCGACGGAGTGCCGACGATCGTCCCCCGCGACGCCCTGGCGTCGTGGCCGAACGAGTAGAACGCTCGCGCACGAAGACCGCCCTCGTCGCGTAGGAACCCCCCGCTCGAGCAGTCATGCTCGCGGGGGCTTCTCCCGCCCGCGACCTGCGCGCCGGCTGCGGTCCGGCCGTCCATCCGACGCTTCACTCTTGCCTACGCCGGCCGACCGTCAAGAGCGCTGTGCGTCCCTCCGGGATGCCCCTTCGGGGCACTCCTGACGGCCACCCGACTCCGGCATCGCGCCGCTTATCGGATGGATGGCCCCAGTGCATGCTCAGCCCGAGAGCGCAGCTAGCCCGGCGCTCAAGCGCACGGAGATGTCCAGTTAGAGCGGGATGATCGTTCGCGTTCTTCCCGCTGGAGGACGCTCCGTGGGACGGAACGCCGCCCGTGCAGCCACGGTCCTTTCGTCTAGACCAGTCGCCCGCATGAGGACGCGATCGGGCGCGGAGCGACCGGAGGGCCATCGACGTGTCTCCGCCGGCGGATACAGCGGCAACGCCGCGTCACGAAGGGTCCAGATTCGCTCCGCCACGCGGTCTCGATGATCGCCGCTCGCCACGACGACACACAGCGACTTCAGCCAGTGCTGAGCGATGCCGCCCGAGAGGTCTGGGGCACGCCAGTACGACGAGGCGGCGGTCCCCGGAGCGCGAACCGTCGGGTCCTCGGCAGCGCTCACCAGCCATACAGCAGCCTCCGCCGCCTCGAGGCCGTCTTGTCGGAAACGTCTGGCTGCGGCGGGAGCGTAGGGCTCCCCATCCGGGACCAGTTGCGCGCGGAGGATCGACGCGATGATCGCCCAGCTCGCGACGGCCTCCGTGGTCGCCCGATCGAAGTAGACCGACTCACCGCGGATGATGTTCACGACCGTGGGCAGCGCCGCGTCTTCAAGACCGGCCATCCAGACGTTGTTGCACTCGTAGCAGAGCCACTTGCCCTGAGAGAAGATCATTCCGATGCCCGACTCCCACCTGTCGACGGTCGCCTCCGCGCGGCCATCGACATTCGTCAGCGTGTGGTGAGCAGCCCTCTCCTGACCGAACTCCGCGCGCAACGTGCGGCCGTAGATGTGCGAACGGGTCAGTCCCTCGGAGCCGCAGAGGATGCAGGTCGGCCGAACCTGCGGCGCGCCCCTCACGAGTCGAGCTCGACGGGCAACGGAAGAGTGACCGGAGCTGATCGAGCGTCCGCGAGGTCGGCGCGCTGCAAGGCGCGATACACCGTAGACCGACCCACGGAAAACTGCTCAGCCAACTCCGCGATCGAGTAGTTGCCCGACCGACACTCCGCGACCAAGTGCGCCTCGATCTTCGGGCTCAGCTTCGGCTTCTTGCCGCGCAGTCGCCCCTTCGCCTTCGCGACCTTCATTCCCTCGCGAGTGCGCGCCCTGATGAGGTCGCCCTCGAACTCCGCGATCATCGCAAGCACGTTGAACAGCAGTCGGCCGATCGGGTCGTGCGGATCGTGCAGCGACCCGCCGATGTTCAGACGCACACCCCGGCGCGTGAGTTCGTCCACAATGTCGCGCGCGTCACTGATCGACCGTGCTAGTCGGTCGAGCTTTGTCACGTACAACGTCGAACCCACGTCGCACGCGGCAAGAGCTTCGCGCAGCGCCGGCCGGTCGCGGTTGGAGCCCGTGAGGCCAGCGTCGACATAGATCCGCTCGAGCGGAACACCCCCGGCCGCCAGCGCGTCGCGCTGCGACTGGGCGTCCTGCTTGTCGGTTGAAACGCGCGCGTAACCCACCAGCTCAGCCATACTCCTAGTGTCCCAGTCAGCACCCCCTCATCGGACAATTCACCGGGCGGGTCTTACGGGACAATTCGCCGACTAGCGCCCCTCGAGTGACGACGGTGCTCGATCTCGCCTGCACGAGTGCTCCCACTCCTGTGCACAAGCGGAAGTCGGTCGACGAGTCCTTCGGCCGCAACGTCTTCCGAGAGCGGGCGACGTCGCCGGAGGCGACGGCGGTGAATCGCGTCCGGTGAGCCACCCCCTAACGGACAGCACCGGAGTAAGGCAGCGTGAATGAGCGACGACTCCTTGGCACGACCACGGACACTGGCTTGGATGAGCACATGCAGACGCTCATCCCCCTGTCAGGCCGCGAGCTGTGGACCACGACTCATGGCGCCGGCACCGATGAAGACACGACGATCGCGATCGATCGCGGACTGCACGTCGCGCGCTGCTCGGTCCGCACCATGGTGCGCCCCGGGACTCGCGTCGGACCCCGCGGTCACGTACACGGGATGGTGACCGACCCCGTGACGATCGCCTCCCTCGCCACCGGCTGTCTCCTCCTCGGCACGCTCCCCACAGACTCCCGAAAGCGCGATGGGGTCGCCGTGATCGAGGAAGTCGAAGCTCGTTCGCTCGCTCTCGCCCAAGACCGAGACGGATGGACCGTCTCGGTACTCCCTGTCGACGGGATCGACTACGCCCTCTTCTCGCGCACCATCCCGGAGGGCACGATCGCACATGCCGACCTCGGATGGGCCGTCATCGCCATGTGGAGCACCGGCAGCGTCTACGACGGACCTCTACAACGAGCGGACATCAATCCGGAGGATCACCTGCCCGACCGGTAACCCATGGTTCACCGGCACGCAGGGTTCTAGTTGTCCTTGACTCTGCGACCCGCGCCGCGCCCGTCTCCGCCGGCAATCCAGTCGTTGACCGCTCGAGCTACG